>NZ_JBSGJR010000897.1:0-1688 GCF_053605645.1 Micromonospora sp. NPDC003776 | reverse complement strand
CGCCGGCCGCGGCCGGTTCCGCGTCAGCGGGCTGCGCATCCGCACCTGTCGGCTTCGCGGTGGCGTCGGCGGGCTTCGCCTCGGCGGACGCCGGCTCCGGGCTCACGCCCGGCGTGGGCACGGCCGCCGGCTGCGGGTTGGTGCGGCGGGGCTTCGGGAGCGGCCGGTGGCCGGTGTCGCCGTCGGGTGGCACGGCCGGTCGCAGGGGCCGAACCGTCATGCGCTCCTCGCCGTCCACCACCCGTCGAGTATCACCCATGCCCGCCCCAACGTCAGGCCCGGTCGTACGCTGGGAGCATGCCCCGGTACGAGTTCCGCTGCCGCTCCTGCGGCGACACCTTCGAGATCAACCGCCCGATGGCGGAGGCCGGCCAACCGGCGTCCTGCCCCCAGGGCCACGCCGACACGGTGAAGCTGCTGTCCACGGTGGCGGTCACCGGCCGGGGCGGGGCCGGACCGGTCGGTGGCGGTGCCGCGCCGGCCGGTGGCGGCTGCTGCGGCGGCGCGTGCGGCTGCTGACCCGACCCGCGCCTCGTCTCGCCGGTCGATCCGTACCTTGCCGGCGGTGTGATCCTTTGGCACCTTGAGTCGGAATCTGCCCGACCGTTCTCACGATGCGTGACGGCGTGATCATAGGGCAGCATGAACCCCACGTCAGGGGCGGAGGTGCCACGCATGTCGCCACGGATCCACCTCCCGAGCGGATGGGTGACCTTCGTGTTCACCGACATCGAGGGCTCGACGCGACTGGCCCAGCTGCTCGGTCCGGGCTACCGCCCGGTGCTGCGGGAACACCGCCGGCTGCTGCGCGACACGTTGGCCGGCACCGACGGGGCGGAGTTGCTGACCGAGGGGGACTCGTTCTTCCTGGCGTTCGGTGACGCGGCCGCCGCGTTGACCGCCTGCCTCACCGCGCAACGCGCGCTGGCCAGCCACGACTGGCCCACCCCGGAGGCCGCGCCCCGGGTACGGATGGGCCTGCACACCGGGTACGCCGAACCGCGGGACGGTGAGTACGCCAGCGCCGAGGTGCACCGGGCGGCCCGGGTGGCCGCCGCCGCCCACGGTGGACAGGTGCTCTGCTCGGCCGCCACCGCCCGACGCGCCGAGCCGCTGCCCGACGGGGCGTCCCTGTTGGACCTGGGGCTGCACCGGCTGCGCGGCTTCGACGACCGGGAACGGCTGTTCCAGCTGGTGGCGCCCGGTCTGGAGCGGAGCTTCCCGCGCCCCCGGACCGCCGAGGCGGTGCCGCACAACCTGCCCACCCAGGTCACCTCGTTCGTCGGCCGGGAGGCGGAGCGGGCCGAGCTGCGGCGGCTGGTCGACACGTACCGCCTGGTGACCGTGCTGGGCGCGGGCGGCGCCGGGAAGACGCGGCTCGCGGTGGAGCTGGCCTCGGGGATCGTCGAGGCGTACCCGGACGGGGTCTGGTTCGTCGACGTCGCGGCGGTGACCGACCCGGGCCTGGTGGCGTTCGAGATCGCCGCCGTGCTCGGGCTCCGCCCGGAGCCCGGCCGCCCGATGGTGGACACCCTGGTCGAGTACGCGGCCGCCCGCCGGATGCTGATCGTGCTGGACACCTGCGACGCCCAGCCGGCCGCGTCGGCGGAGGTGATCTCCCGGCTGCTGGCCGGCGGCCGGGGCGTGCGGGAGCGGGGTCCACCGAGAGCGGGGGGATCCGCCACACC
>NZ_JBSGJR010000896.1:0-1700 GCF_053605645.1 Micromonospora sp. NPDC003776 | reverse complement strand
GCCCGGCTACGGCCCCGCCGGGCGGCCACCTTCTGGCGGGCCGTCCCGCCGGTCGCCGCCGCCCTGCACGCCGCGCCCGGGCTGCTCGCCCGGTTCGGGGTCGGGGAGGCCCCGCTGGGCTGGCAGGGCACGGTGAGTGTGTGGCGGGATCCGGCGGACCTGGTCGCGTTCGCGTACCGTCACCCGGAGCACCGCGCCGCGATCACGCGCACCCCCACCGAGGGGTGGTACGCGGAGGAGCTGTTCGCCCGGTTCGCGGTGCGGGACGTGGTCGGCGACCGCACGGTGCTGGGCTGGGCGGTCGAGGGCGACCCGGAAACGGCGAGAGGAAACGCATGAGGTTGGTGCGCTGGACCCCGGACGATCTGGTCCGGCGGCTGGACGACGTGGTCTCCGTCTACGGCGAGGCGATGGGCTACCGCACCGACCTGCTGGAGGCGCGGCGCGGCTACATCGCCACCCACGTCCGCCGGCCCGGATTCCGCGCCGTCGCCAGCCTCACCAGTGAGGGACACCTGATCGGCTTCGGGTACGGCTATCTCGGCGCCGCCGGCCAGTGGTGGCACGACCAGGTGCACCGGGCCCTCGACGCCGAGGCCCGGCAGCGTTGGCTGACCCACTGCTTCGAGGTGGTGGAGCTGCACGTGCGGCCCCCCGCGCAGGGGCACGGCCTCGGCGCCGGCCAGCTGCGCGCCCTGCTCACCATGGCGGAAGGCACCACCACCCTGCTCTCCACCCCCGAGGCGGACGAGCAGAAGTCCCGCGCCTGGCGGCTGTACCGCCGGTTCGGCTTCGTCGACGTCCTGCGCCACTTCCACTTCCCCGGCGACGAACGGCCGTTCGGCGTGCTCGGCCGGGACCTGCCGCTGCCCCCGCCGGCCCCCGGTCCGGCCACCCCGTGATCCGGCGCCGGCTGCCCTGGGCGCTGCTGGCCGTCATGGTCCTCAGCCAGATCTGCTACCCGCTCACCGCCGGCGCCACCCGGGCCGGGCTGACCGTGGCCACGGTCGGCCTCGGCTACCTGCTCGCCGTGGGGCACGCCCTGCTCAGCCGGGGGCCGCGGGCCGCGCTCGCGCTGGTCGCCGTGGCCACCGGCGGCGGCTTCGCGGTCGAGGCGATCGGGGTGGCCACCGGCGTCCCGTTCGGCAGCTACGACTACTCCGGCGAGCTCGGCCCGAAGCTGGCCGGGGTGCCGCTGATCATCCCCCTGGCCTGGACCTGGATGGCCTGGCCGGCCTGGCTCACCGCGGTCCGCCTCACCGGCCCCGCCGGCCCGGCGGCCGGCTGGACGCCCCGCCTCGGCCGGATCACCCTCGCCGCGGTCGGGCTGGCCGCCTGGGACCTCTTCCTGGACCCGCAGATGGTGGCCGAGGGCTACTGGGTCTGGCGGGACACCACCCCGGCGCTGCCCGGCCTGCCCGGCGTCCCGGCCAGCAACTACCTCGGCTGGCTGCTCTTCGCGGTGCTGCTGATGGCCGCGCTGCGCCCGCTCGGCGGGCCGGCCGTGGACCGCGTCGACGGGCGGGACGGGCCGATGTTCGCGCTCTACCTGTGGACGTACGCCTCCAGCGTGCTGGCGCACGCGGTCTTCCTCCGGCTGCCCGCCTCGGCGGTCTGGGGCGCGGCCGGCATGGCGGTGGCCGCCGTGCCGCTGGCCGTGGCGCTGCTGCGCGCCCGGCGCACCGGTGGGCCGCCCCGGG
>NZ_JBSGJR010000895.1:0-1712 GCF_053605645.1 Micromonospora sp. NPDC003776 | reverse complement strand
GACGCCGGCCCGGGCCCGCGCGGGGGTTTCACGGTACGGGCCAGGCTGCCACGGGAGGCCACATGATCCGGGTGCTGCTCGCCGACGACCAGGGGCTGATCCGCGCCGGGCTGCGGTCCCTGCTGGACGGGGTGGACGGCGTCGAGGTGGTCGGTGAGGCCGCCAACGGCGGCCAGGCCGTGGCCCTGGCCCGGGAGCTGCGCCCCGACATCGTGCTGATGGACCTGCGGATGCCCGACGTGGACGGGGTGACCGCCACCCGGCGGATCACCGGCGACCCGGCGCTCTCGTCCGTACGGGTGGTGGTGCTGACCACCTTCGTCGAGGAGGAGGACGTCTTCGCGGCGCTCCGCTCCGGGGCCAGCGGCTTCCTGGTCAAGGACGCCGAGCCGGACGAGCTCGTCCAGGCGGTACGCATCGTCGCCCGGGGCGACGCGCTGCTCTCCCCCGCCGTGACCCGCGCGGTGATCCGGCGCTCGGTCGACGCGCTGCCGAGCACGGAGCCCCGGACCCACGCCCCCGAACTGGCCGCGCTCACCGCGCGGGAGCGGGAGGTGGTCCAGCTCGTCGCGGCCGGGCTGAGCAACGACGAGATCGCCGCCCGGCTGGTGGTCAGCCCGCTGACCGCCAAGACCCACGTCTCCCGGGCCATGGTCAAGGTCGGCGCCCGGGACCGGGCGCAGCTGGTCGTCTTCGCCTACCGCAGCGGCCTGGCCAGCCCCGAGGCGTACTCCCCGGGTAGTAGCGGCCGGGAGTAGCCGGGCCGGGGAGGTGTCTGCGCCGGTGGGACGCCGTCGGGCCGGAACCCGGCGACGATCGGCGGCATGGACACCTCCTGGCTCTCCCGGCTCGCCGCCCTCTGCCACCGCCGCCGCCTGCCGGTGCTGCTCGCCTGGATCGCGCTCACCGTCCTCGCGGTGCTGCTCGGCGTCCGCTACGGCGGCCCGACCAGCGACGACTTCAGCTCCACCGACACCCCGTCCGGCGCCGCCCAGCAGCTGGTGCGGGAACACTTCCCGGCCTTCGCGGCGGACACCGTCACCCTCGCGGTCCGGGCCGACGCCGGCGTCGACGACCCGGCGGTGCGGCAGCGGGTCACCGGCGTGCTCACCACGCTCGCCGGGGCCGGGCGCGTGGCCGCCGTCCGATCCCCGTACGACGCCCCCGACCAGGTGTCACCCGACCGGCGCACCGGGTACGCGGTGGCCACCCTGACCACCCCGAGCGCCGAGGTGCCGGTCGCGGAGACCGCCGCGCCGACCGCCAGGCCGCGCAGGAACCCCAGCCCGGTGAGGAACAGCCCGCACAGGCCGACCACCACCGTGCCGCCGGCGAACAGCACCGCCCGGCCGGCCGTCGCGGTGGCGGCCACCACCGCGTCGCCGGGGGTACGCCCGCCGGCCAGGCCCTCCCGGTAGCGGGTGACGATGAACAGCGCGTAGTCGATGCCGACGCCGAGCCCGATCATCGTGGCCAGCACCGGGGCGAACCCCGGCGTGGGCAGCAGGTGCTGGGTCAGGGCCATGGTGGAGAGCCCGACCGCGATGCCGAAGACGGCGGTGACGATGGGCAGCGCCATGGCCAGCACCGAGCCGAACGCGAGCAGCAGGATGATCGCGGCGGCGGCCAGCCCGACGGCGTCGGCGGCGCCCCCGCCGGGCGTCTCGACGGCGTCCACCGCGTCGCCGGAGAGGGCGAAGGTGACCCCGTCG
>NZ_JBSGJR010000894.1:0-1714 GCF_053605645.1 Micromonospora sp. NPDC003776 | reverse complement strand
GGGCAGCCGATCGAGGGGGTGACTGGTTTCGACTTCGTACGTTGCGGCAGGGGAAGCGAGCCGAGGAAGCCGACGTCGTCTCGTGTATCGGTCGTCGGAATCCACGCAGCCAGCCGCGCGAGGCGAAGTCGGCGAGCGCCTTGTTGACGGTCTCCCGGGAGGCGCCCACGAGCTGCGCGATCTCCTCCTGGGTCAGGTCGTGGGTCACCCGCAGCACGCCGCCGTCGCGGGTGCCGAACCGGCCGGCCATCTGGAGCAGGTTCTTGGCGACCCGGCCCGGCACGTCGGTGAAGATCAGGTCGGCCAGCGAGTCGTTGGTCCGGCGCAGGCGGCGGGCGAGCACCCGCAGCAGCTGCTCGGCGATCTCGGGCCGGTTGTTCAGCCAGGGCCGCAGCGCCTGCTTGCGCAGCCGGACCAGGCGGGTGTCGGTCACCGCGGTGGCCGTCGCCGTACGCGGGCCGGGGTCGAAGAGCGACAGCTCGCCGACCATGTCCGACGGGCCCATCACGGCGATCAGGTTCTGCCGGCCGTCGGCCGCGCGGCGGCCCACCTTGATCTTGCCGGACAGCAGGATGTAGAGACTGTCGCCGGGCTCGCCCTCGTTGAACACGACCTCGCCCTTGCGGACCTCGATCGTCTCCATCTCCTTGGCGAGCGCCTCGGCAGCCTCCGGGTCGACACCCTGGAAGATCCCGCTGCGGGCCAGTACCTCGTCCATCGCGCACCTCCGCCTGCGCGTGCCGTCCGTCGGCCGGGTCCGCCGTCCGCTGATCCCTCGCGCGCCGCCAGTCTAGGCGCACCTGAGCAGGAATCAGAGGTGCACCCCTGGAGATCATAGGCTGCGGGGTGTGCTGAACGAGCCGTACCTGACCACCCGGTGTGAGAACGGGCGGAACATCCCGCTGCTGGTGTGGCGTGCCGAGGCGCCGCTGCTGGCGGTCGGCTCCGCCCCGCTGGGCGGTGGCATCGGGGTCCGCCGGTGGGTGGTCAACGCGACCGTGCCCATGTCGTACGACCGGGACGACCCGGCCGACCACCTCGCCGAGCTGGCCGGCGGGCTCGGCCTGGACGGACCCGGCGTGGGCCTGCTGACCGGGGTCGACGTGGCCGAGGTGGTGGCCCGCGAGGACGGCGGCGTCCGGGTCTGGGCGACGGTCGGCCTCGGCACCCCGGTCTGGGCCGCCGCCCCCGCGCCCGCCACCCCGGCCCAGCGGGTGGGCACCGTCAACATCGTCGGGTACGTCCCGGTCCGGCTCGGCGAGGCGGCCCTGGTCAACGCGGTGGCGACGGCCACCGAGGCGAAGGCGCAGGCGATCTGGGAGCTGGGGCTGCCCGCCACCGGCACCCCGACGGACGCGGTCACCGTGCTCTGCCCGGCCGACGGCGACCCGGCCCCGTACGGGGGGCCCCGGTCGACCTGGGGTGCCCCCCTGGCCCGGGCGGTGCACGCGGCCGTCCTGGCCGGCGGCGCGGGCCCGGTCGTGCCCTGGTCCGACCGGCGGGCGGGCTGAGCCCGCTTGCACGACCCGAACAAGTTTTCCGGCCGATCGGACGTCGTCGGCGGCGTTGCCGGGCGGTAGCGTCGCGAACGATGTATGCTCCCGCGCTCTCCGCGTCCCGCCCGTGGCGCCGGTCGGCGGCCGCCGTCGGCGTGCTGCTCGCCGCCCTGCTCGCCGCCGGCTGCGCCCCCCAGACCGACGACCCGCCGGCCTGG
>NZ_JBSGJR010000893.1:0-1732 GCF_053605645.1 Micromonospora sp. NPDC003776 | reverse complement strand
GTTGGTCGCGCCGTCGGCGTACACGTAGTTGCCCAGGACGAGGCGCCCGTCGACGCCGCGCAGCCAGGCGGCGGCCTGGGGGAGCCGGTGCATCTGCGCTCCACGATGAGCGAGCTGCCCAACCTGCCCGCCGACGACGTGGTCGCCGGCGGCAAGGAGGCCAACCGGGTCGTCCGCACCTTCGGCGAGCCGCCGGCCATCGCGCAGGTCCGCGACCACGTGGAGCTGAGCCGCGCGCTGGGCCTGGTCGACCACGAGCGGGGCGTCAAGCTCGGCGGCTCGGGCTTCTGGATGTACACCGGCATGGGCGCCCGGCTGGAGTGGGCGCTGGTCAACTGGCTGATCGAGCAGAACATCCAGGCCGGTTACGAGTTCCTGCTCCCGCCGCACCTGCTGCTGGACAGCGCCGGCTTCGCCGCCGGCCAGTTCCCGAAGTTCCACGACGACGTCTACCACATCGACAAGCAGTCGAGCGCGCGCGGCCAGTTCCTGCTGCCCACCGCGGAGACGGCGATCCTCGGGGCGTTCCAGGACGAGATCCTGGAGACCGGGAAGCTGCCGCTGAAGGCGTTCGCCTACACCCCGTGCTACCGGCGCGAGGCGGCCGGCTCGCACTCCGACGAGCGGGGCACGGTGCGCGGCCACCAGTTCAACAAGGTGGAGATCTTCCAGTTCACCCTGCCCGAGCAGGCCGACGCCGCGCTGGAGTCGATGGTCGGTCACGTGGAGGGCCTGGTCGGCAAGCTCGGCCTGCACTTCCAGACCAGCCTGCTGGCGGCCGGCGACGCCAGCGCCTCGATGCGCAAGACCCTCGACGTCGAGGTCTGGATGCCGAGCACCGGCAAGTACAAGGAGGTGTCGTCGGTCTCCTGGGGCGGCGACTACCAGGCCCGACGGGCGGCCATCCGCTACCGGGAGCCGGGCGGCAAGCAGACCCGCTTCGTGCACACCCTGAACGGGTCGGCGCTGGCCACCAGCCGGCTCTTCCCGGCCATCCTCGAGCAGTTCCAGCAGGCCGACGGTTCGGTGCTGGTGCCGGAGGTGCTCCGCGACAAGCTGGGCGCCGACCGGCTCACCCCGATCCGCTGACGGGCTCCGACCCGCGATCTTGCACTTCCGGCCCGCAAGGAGTCCGACTTGCGGCCTTTGCCGGGGCCACGAGTGCAAGATCGCGGGGGCGGCGGCGGGCCGCGAGCAGCAACGCGGCCAGCGCGGCCGCCAGCAGGGCCGGGCCGGCCACGTTCAGGGTGTTGGTCAGGGTTTGCCGCACCTCGGTTGCCGCCCGCACCACCGGGTCGTCCAAGGCGTCGTGGTGGCCCTGGGCGAGGCGCACCTCGTACCAGCCGTACCAGGCGACGTAGCCGCCGGCGAGCAGCAGCACCAGGCCGCTGAGCCGGGGCACCCACGCGCCGGCGCCGCGCAGCCCGGCCACCACCCGGCCACGCAGCAGCGCCACGCCGAGCGCGGCAACCGCGACCACCAGGGCCATCCCCAGCGCGTACGCGCCGAACAGCGCCAGCCCGCGCACCGGGGAGCCGGCCCGCAGGCTGGCCACCACGATCGCCAGGAACGGGGCGATCGCGCAACTGAGCGAGGTCAGCGCGTACGCCGCGCCGAACAACGCCATGGACGGGAGCGAGCGGGTCAGCCGGGGGGCCCGGGCGAACGGGCGCGGGGCGGGCAGCCGGGGGGCGGCGGGCCGGCCGCACCCGGCCCCCCGCTCGGGAGATCA
>NZ_JBSGJR010000892.1:0-1736 GCF_053605645.1 Micromonospora sp. NPDC003776 | reverse complement strand
GGCCGCTGCCTGGTGCTGGCCGACGGGCCGCGCGGCGCGGCGCTGGTCGCGGCGCTGCGGGCCGCCGGTGACGACCCGGTGGAGGTACGCGCCGGCGACGCCTTCGCGGCCACCGGCACCGGATTCCAGCTGCGCCCCGGCGTGCGCGAGGACCATGACGCGCTGGTCGCCGCGCTCGGCGCCGACCTGCCGCGCCGGATCGTGCATGCCTACGCCCTGGACGGGGAGCCGGCCGGGACGGACATCGCGGCCGCCTGGGCCGCCCAGGACCGCGGCTTCTTCAGCGCGCTGCACCTGGTGCAGGCGCTCGCCGGGGCCGGCCTGACCGCCGACGAGGAGGGCATCAGCCTCGACCTGGTGACCGCCGGCATCGGCGACGTCCGGGGTGACGACCTGGTCCGGCCGGAGCACGCCACCCTGGCCGGCCTGGCCCGGGTGCTGCCGGTCGAACTGCCCGGCCTCGCCGTCCGGCTGATCGACGCGGACACCGCCGCGCGCGGGGTCGCCGCGCTGGTGGCCGAGCTGCGCGGCCCGGCCGATCCGGAGCACCCGGAGGTGGCGCTGCGCCGCGACCGGCGCTGGGTGGCCGGGTACGAGCAGGTCACCGTGGACGCCGAGGGCGAGCCGGGGACGCTGCGCGAGGAGGGCCGGTACCTGATCACCGGTGGCCTCGGCGGCATCGGCGTCACCCTGGCCGAGGACTTCGCCCGCCGGGCCCGCGCCAAGCTGGTGCTGCTGGCCCGCTCCGGCCTGCCCGAGCGGGACCGGTGGGACGAGCACCTGGCGGTGCACGGCGGCGCGGACCGGGCCGGCCGGGCGATCGCGGCGATCCGCCGGATGGAGGCGGCCGGCGCCGAGGTGCTGGTGCTCGCCGCCGACGTCACCGACCCGGCCGACCTGCGCCGGGTCCGCGAGACCGCCGAGGCCCGGTTCGGTGGGCTGGACGGCATCGTGCACGCCGCCGGCCTGCCCGGCGGGGGCATGGCCGAGATCAAGGAGCGGGCCGAGGCGGAGCGCGTGCTCGCCCCGAAGCTGGCCGGCACCCTCGCCCTCGCCCAGGTCTTCGGTGACCTGCCGCTGGACTTCGTGGCGCTCTGCTCCTCGATCACCGCGGTGATCGGCGGCTTCGGACAGGTCGACTACTGCGCCGCCAACAACTTCCTGGACGCCTGGGCGCGGGCGGGCGCGGGCTTCCAGGCGCCGGTGATGTCGCAGAACTGGGGCGGCTGGGCCGAGGTCGGCATGGCTGTGGAGACCAACGCCCCGGCCGCCTTCCGGGCCGTCGGCCGGGACACCGTGACCAGCCCGGTCGACCACCCGGTGCTCACCACGAAGGTGGCCGGTCCGGACGTCACCGTGCTGCACGGCCTGGTCTCCGCCAGCACCCACTGGCTGCTCGACGAGCACCGGATCGGCGGTGTGCCGGTGGTGCCCGGCACCGCCCACCTGGAGTCCGTGCGCGCCGCGGTGTCCGCCGCGCTGCCCGCCCCCGGGCCGGCGGCCGCGGTGGAGCTGCGCGACGTGGTCTTCCTGGAGCCGTTCTCGGTGCCGGACGGCACGGTCGCCCAGTACCGGGTCGAACTGGTCCCCAGCGAGGACGGCGTCGACTTCACCGTGGCCAGCCTCGCCGCCGGCCGGCTGCGTACCCACGTGCGGGGCGCCGCCTCCGGCATTCCAGCATCAAGGGCGAAGAAGGCGTGGCGGCAGGCCGCCCTTGCGCGGACATCGCACAATCG
>NZ_JBSGJR010000891.1:0-1737 GCF_053605645.1 Micromonospora sp. NPDC003776 | reverse complement strand
CCGGCCCGCCCCGCTGCTGGGGAGGCTGACTGTGATCCGGGTGATCGCGTACTGTGACCGGATGCCGCGGGCGGGGGCCGACGCGGCGGCCCGCCGCGCCGCCGAGGAGAAGGAGCTGCGCAGCCCGTTGCAGCGCGCGTACCTGCCGGCGATCGGCTTCGCCACCCGGTCCCGGCGCACCCGCTGGATCACCGTCGGGGTGGGCCTGCTGGTGCTGCTCGGCACCTTCGGCCTGGCGCAGCAGCTGGAGACCAACTTCCTCGACGACTCCGGCCAGGACACGCTGAGCATCCGGCAGAAGCTGCCCGCGGGCACCGGCCTGGCCGGCACCGACCAGGCCGCCGCGAAGGTCGAGGCGGTGCTCGCCAGAACGAAGGGCGTGGCCACGTACCAGGTCAGCGCCGGCGGCAGCAACCAGCCCTGGGCGCGCGGCGGTGGCAACAACACCGCCTCCTACTCGGTGGCGCTCGACGAGGAGAGCGACGCGGCCGCGGTCAAGCGCACCCTGCGCCGCGAGTTCGACGCGCTCGGCCCGGAGGCCGGCGAGCTGAGCTTCGGCGCCGGGCAGGGCGGGGCCTCCGCCAACCAGGTCGAGGTAATCGTGCAGGCCGCCGACCAGGAGACCCTGACCCGGGCCGCCGAGGCCGCCCGCGGCGCGATGGCGGGTACGCCGGGCGTCGAGGACGTGACCACCAGCCTCGCCACCCAGGTGCCCCGGGTCGAGGTGACCGTGGACCGGGTCGCCGCCGCGCGGGCCGGCCTCACCGAGGCGGCCGTCGGGCAGCTCGTCGCCCAGGCGTACCGGGGTGCCCCGCTGGGCCAGGTCACCCTCGACGGCGCGCCGCGCGACGTGGTGCTCAGCACCGGTGCCCGGCCGCCGCTGAGCGTGGCCGAGCTGCGGGCGCTCCCGGTGGGCCGGGTCAAGCTGGACGACATCGCCGACGTCAACCAGGTCGACGGCCCGCAGCAGGTCACCCGGATCGACGGCGAGCGCAGCGTCTCCATCACCGGTACGGCCACCGGCGCCAACCTCGGCGCCACCACTCAGGAGCTGCAGCGGCGGCTGGACGCCCTGGACGTACCGGGGGCGACCTTCACCATCGGCGGCGTCAGCGCCGACCAGAAGGACGCCTTCGCCGACCTGGGGCTGGCGGTGCTGGCCGCCATCGCGATCGTCTTCCTGATCATGGTCGGTACGTTCCGCAGCCTGACCCAGGCGCTGATCCTGCTGATCTCGGTGCCGTTCGCGGCCACCGGCGCGATCGCGCTGCTGCTGGCCACCGGCACGCCGCTCGGCGTACCGGCGCTGATCGGCGTGCTCATGCTGGTCGGCATCGTGGTGACCAACGCGATCGTGCTGCTCGACCTGATCAACCAGTACCGGGCGCAGGGCATGGGTGTCACCGAGGCGGTGGTCGAGGGCGGCCGGCGGCGGCTGCGGCCGATCCTGATGACCGCGGTCGCCACCGTGTTCGCGCTGCTGCCGATGGCCTTCGGGCTCACCGGTGAGGGTGGGTTCATCTCCCGCCCGCTGGCGATCGTGGTGATCGGCGGCCTGCTCAGCTCGACGTTGCTCACGCTGATCCTGGTGCCGACCCTCTACACGATGGCGGAGCGGACCAAGGAGTCCCTGCGCGAGCGGCGGGCCGGCCGCCGGGGGGCGCCCACGCCGGTCACCGTGCCGGCCCCGCAGCCCACCCCGGAGGCCGCCCCGGAGCCGGTCCCGGCGACGGTCGG
>NZ_JBSGJR010000889.1:0-1743 GCF_053605645.1 Micromonospora sp. NPDC003776 | reverse complement strand
GGCCGAGCGCCTCACCGGTCGGGCGGGACTCGATCCGGGTCATGTTCACCCCGCGGACGGCCAGTTCCATCAGCACGGACAGCAGCGCGAGCGGCGGCGCAGCAGGTGCAGCACGGCCTCCCCGGTCTGGGAGTCGAGCGCGCCGGTGGGTTCGTCGGCGAGCACCAGGCGGCGCTCGCCGACCAGCGCCCGGGCGATCGCCACCCGTTGCTGCTGGCCGCCGGACATCTGGTCGGGGAACCGGTCGCCCAGCCCCGCCACGCCCACCTCGTCGAGCGCCGCGAGGGCCGCCCGGCGGGCCGTCCGGACGCCGACCCCGTCGAGTTCCAGGGGCAGCGCCACGTTCTCCACCGCGGTGAGGCTGCCGAGCAGGTTCAGATCCTGGAAGACGTACCCGATCCGGCGGCGCCGCAGCCGGGCCAGCTCCCGCGCGCCGAGGCCGCCGAGCGGTTCCCCCTCGACCAGCACGTCGCCGCCGGTCGGGCGGTCCAGCCCGCCGGCCAGCGCCAGCAAAGTGGACTTGCCCGAGCCGGACGGGCCCATCACCGCGACCAGCTCGCCGGCCCGCACGGTCAGGCTGACCCCGCGCAGCGCGTGCACGGCCGCCTCCCCGGCGCCGTGCGTCCGGTGCACATCCCGCAGTTCCAGCACCACGCTCACCGCGGTCCCTCCGTCTCGCGCCGTCCCGGCGCCCGGCTCACCGGCGGGCCGCCTCGTCGCTGTGGTCCACCGCCTCGGGGCGGCCCGCCGGGCGGCCGGGCGCCGGACGGTAGCGGACCAGGCTGGTCTCGCAGTGGTCGAGCCAGCGGATCTCCGCCTCGGCCTGGAAGATCATCGCGTCCAGCACCAGCCGCCAGGGCAGATCCTCCGGCTTGTCGCTGGCGTACTTCAACCGGGTCAACTCCTGCAGCGCGCGCATGGTGGCGCTGCGCTGGGTCTGCACCACGGCGCGCACCTCCACGCCGGGCGTGGTCAGCGCCAGGGCGAGCTTGATCGACAGCTCGTCCCGGGGCCGGTCGGCCCGGCTGATCGGGGTGGCGAACCAGAGCGCCAGGTCCGCCCGGCCGGCGTCGGTGATCTCGTACGGCCGCTGCCCGGCCTCGCTCTCCGGCAGCGAGCGGACCAGACCGTCGCGTTCCAGTCGGGCCAGCGTGGTGTAGACCTGCCCGATGTTCAACGGCCAGGTGGAGCCGGTGGACTCCTCGAACGCGGCCCGCAACTGGTAGCCGTACATCTGGCCGCGTTCGAGCAGGGCGAGCAGGCCGTGACGGATGGACATGGCGAGGAGTATGCATACCTGGTATGCGGACCGCAACCGGAAGGATCCGCCGCGTGACCGGCGGCCCGCTCAGACCGGCCGACCGGGGAACGGAACCGTGACCGGGGTCACGCCCGCACTGCGCCGCCAGCGGGTGGCCCGCAGGGCGCAGTCGGTCAAGGCGGCGAGCGCCCGTTTCCGGTCGGCGCCGGTGGTGTGCGGCAGCGCCGCCCGCCAGTGGCCGGCCGTGCGCTCCTCGATCTCGACCGCCAGCTTGAGCGCGGCCGCCCGGTCGGTCACCGGGTACGGCAGCGCGTACCCGGCCCGGTTCGCGGGGACCTGACCCCCGTTGGTGCTGAGCTGGAGGATCAGGGTGTCGCGGCGGGACCGGTGGGCCGCCTCCGCGCTGCGGGCGGCCCGGCGGGCGTCCTCGGTCAGGTGGACCCCGATCACCCCGTACGCCCAGATCGCCGCGTACTCGGCGG
>NZ_JBSGJR010000888.1:0-1750 GCF_053605645.1 Micromonospora sp. NPDC003776 | reverse complement strand
GCCCGACCGAACGGTACGTCTCCCGGGCGCTCGCCGTCGGGGCGCTGGCCGGCGCGGCGGCGGTGCCGGTGGCCGGCCCGAAGCGGGCCGCGGCGCTGGGCCTCTCCTCCCTGCCCAAGGCGCCGGGCAACGGGCGCGAGGGGTACGCCGCCCAGCTCGGCCGGATGCTGGCCCGGCGCGGCGTCATCGTCATGGACCGCAGCGTGCTGCGCGGGCTGGACCGGATCGACACGGTGCTGCTGGACACCCGGGTGCTCGGCTCGGACCGGGGGGTGCTGGCCGACCTGGCGCCGCTGCCGGGCGCGGACACCGGGCAGGTGGCGGCCCGGGCGTTCGCCCTCTTCGACCCGGCCGACCCCGACGGGATACGGGAGGCCGACGGCTGGCGGCTCGGACCGCTGGACCGGATCGAGGCCGACGACCCGGGCGACACAAACGACAGCCGACGGCTGCGGGCCGACGGCGGCCACCTGCTCGGCCTGGCCGACGGCGATCGGCTCGCCGCCGTACTGCGGGTCGAGCCGGAGCCGGCGCCCGGCGTGGACGTGCTGCCGACCGCCATCCGCCAGGCCGGCCTGCGACTCGTGGTGGCCGGCGACGACGACGGCCGGTACGACTTCGCCGACGCCCTGCTGCCCGGCGGTCCCGACCTCGCCGAATCGGTACGCGCCCTGCAACGCGAGGGTGCGGTGGTGATGGTCGTCTCCGGCGATCGGGCCGCGCTCGGCGCCGCCGACTGCGGGGTCGGCGTCTCCGACCCGGACGACCTCCCGCCCTGGGGCGCCCACCTGCTGGTCGGCGACGACCTGCGAATTCCCGCGCTGCTGGTGGACGCGACCGGGGTGGCCCGCCGGATGACCGGGCAGAACATCCGGCTCGCCATGGCCGGCAGCGGCCTGGGCGCGCTCGGTGCGTTCACCGCCGAGCCGCAGCACCTTCCCCGCCGGTCGCTCGCCGCGGTCAACGGGGCGGCCGTGCTCGCCTTCGCGCACGGCGTCTGGCGGGCCCGTCGGCTGCCGGACCGGACCCGCACGCCGCTGCCCGCGCTGACCGCCTGGCACCTGATGCCCGTGTCGACCGTGCTCGCCCAGCTCGGCACCGACCAGAACGGCCTGACCAGCGAGGAGGCGGCCCGCCGGCACCGGGTGGCGAGCGAGGAGCACGGCCCGGCCGGGCTGCTCCGGGTGTTCGTGGAGGAGCTGTCGAACCCGCTCACCCCGGTGCTCGCCGCCGGCGCGGTCCTCTCCGCCGCGTTCGGGTCGCTGGTCGACGCGGCCCTGGTCGGCGGCGTGGTCGGCGGGTCCGCGCTGGTCGGGGCGGTACACCAGCGCAACACCGAACGGTCCCTCGCCGAGCTGCTGTCCCGTTCGGCGGTGACCGCGCGGGTGCTCCGGGACGGCGTCGAACAGGTGCTGCCCGCGGAGGACCTGGTGGCCGGGGACGTGGTCACGGTGGGACCCGGCGACGCGATCCCGGCCGACTGCCGCATCCTCACCTCCGATGGGCTGGAGGCCGACGAGTCGTCCCTGACCGGGGAGTCACTGCCGGTGGCCAAGGCCCCCGACCCGGTGGTGGCGGCGGCCGTCGCCGAACGCCACTCGATGCTGTACGAGGGCACCACCGTCGCCGCCGGTCACGGCACCGCCGTGGTGGTCGCGACCGGGGAGGAGACCGAGGCGGGCCGGAGCCTCGCCCTGGCCCGGCAGGCACCGCCGGCGAGCGGGGTCGAGGCGCGGCTCGGGAAGCTGAC
>NZ_JBSGJR010000887.1:0-1754 GCF_053605645.1 Micromonospora sp. NPDC003776 | reverse complement strand
GGGGGGGGGCGGGGGGGGGGGGGCCCCCCCCCCCCCCCCCGGCCCGGCGCGCCCAGTCGGCAGGCGGCTGGCTCGCGACGCAACTCGACGCCGGCGACAACGCCCCGCTCAAACGACCCCTAGCGGCCATTGATCACAGTCCGCCCGTCTGGCCGGCGACCGCCACCTGCGAAACATCTCCTACCCGGCGTAAGAACCCCTGGGGGTCCCTAAGAAACATTAGGGAGTCGGGATAGGTTGATCTTGCCGATGGGCTCTCGGGCGGCGGGGTTTCCGCAGCTCAGACACCTGACAGAGCAGATCGGCAAGCCTCGTCTGGGGCCTCGAATCGGCGACGCCCCCAACCGAGCCCCCAATGCCGCACCCAGCCGAGCCCTCATGCGCCCTGACAACCACAGAACCGGATCAGCCGCGACGAGCGCCCAGAACAGTCCCTCTCACCCGCTCGCACGGGTCGCCACCTAGCCCGCCGGCCACCGCCGCAGCGGCGCAGGAATGCCGCCCTCGACAAGCTTCAGCAGGCCCATGAGGTGGTCGACCGCCGTGTCGGCGTTCTCCCACGATCCGCTCGCCGACCCGGGGGAGCGCGGCGACGCGCTGACCGTCGCCCTCGACCACCATCACCCCGGCCAGCACGTGTACGTGTGCGGCCCGCCGGAGATGCTGGCCGGGTCACGATCGCGGCTGCTCGCCGCCGGGGGCCCGCCGAGCGGATCCACCTGCCGGACCGGATCCCGTGACGATGACGGTCTACCGCAGCCGGCACGCCCTCCGCAGTCCGCTCACCCCTTACCGGATCGCCGCGCTGGCTGCCGAGGGGCCGGCGCGGCCACCGGGTCGATGACGTCGACGCGCTGCTGCACCGGCTCGCCTACAAGCTGCGGGAGCGGGCCCGGGAACGGGACGAGGCGCGCGCCGAGAACCGGCGGATCAAGGACGCCCTGCGCCGCTGGCAGTCGGCCGAGGCGACGTGGCGACTCGGCCGCTGACCGATGAGCCGCCACGAACCTGTCAGTCCGCTGCGGCGCCCACCGCCCGACGAACTCCTTCAACCACGAGTCGGCTCGGTCCCGAGTGGCGTCGGCCCTGCGCGGACTTACGGCGCCTCGCGCAACGGCCAGACCTCGACGACTCCCTGCGCGACTGCGCATGGCGCCCTCGAGGCGATCTGGATGGCTTCCTCCAGCGTCTCGGCTTCGATGATCGCGAACCCGGCCACCGGCAGGGCGGAGGACAGGAACGAGCCGCTCTGCACGATCACGCCGGCGCCACTGGGGTTTCGCACCTGTACGGGGGAGTCGGCAACCCCCATCACGGTCCCCGCCGCGCGCAGGCGCATGTCATGGGCGTGCGCCTCGTCGCGAACCGCAGCGTCGGTGCTGTCGTAACCTTCCTGGTCCCCGTATCCGATGGTCACGAATTTCGCCACCACAGACTCCCTTCCGGTTGCTACGGAAATCGTCACCCCTTCAGTGCCCATCGCGGCCACGGCGAACCAGGACAACGTGGTCGACGAGGACGCCCGTTTCGCCATCAGGGCCGGTGCCTGTTCTGCTTACGGCCTCGAGCCGCTCGGTGTGCCAGCCGCCGGTGTCGAGGTCGAGCGCGGCGAGGATCTCCTCCGGGCTCGCGAAGCGAGCGTGCGGGTGGCTGTCGCGGGCCCATGGCGGCGGCGCGCCGTGCTCGACGACCAGGAGCCGGCCGCCGGGCGCGACCGCCCGCGCCGCGCCGCGGAGGCCGACGCTGGGCGGCCG
>NZ_JBSGJR010000886.1:0-1763 GCF_053605645.1 Micromonospora sp. NPDC003776 | reverse complement strand
GCCGGGCCCCCGGTCACCCCGGTGTCCACGCCCGGCGCCCTGACCGGCACCGGTTCGGGGCCGCACAGCGGCGCACCGGCGCCGGCCACCCCGCCGGGGATGGGTCCGGCCACCCCGCAGGCTGTCGGCCCGGCCGCCGGCGCCCCGCCCGGCTCCGGTCCGGCCGCGGGCGACGCGCGAGGCTTCGCACCGGGCCGCGCCGCCGCGTCCGGCACCGGGTTCGGCGGTCAGCCCGGGTCCGCACCGGCCGGTCCGTACGGCGGGTCGGGGCAGCCCGGACCGGCCTGGGCGATCAGCGCCGCCGGGCCCCATCCGGGCGGCCACGGGTCGGCGCAGGAGCGGCACGCCGGGTCGGGGGTGCCGCCGACGCTGGAGGAGCCGGCCGAGGGCCGGAAGGGGCGCGCCCGGTTGCTCGCGCTGGCCGGGGCGGCCGGGGTGGTCCTCGTCGCGGGGCTGACCGCCGGCGCGGTGGCGGTGCTGCGCTCGCCGGACGACCCGGCGCCGCGGCCGGCCACGCTCGCCGGGGAGTCCGCGGTCGCCGATCCCGCCGTCAGCGTCCGACCGGGCACCGGGACGACACCCGGAGCGTCGCCGAGCCGGACCGGCCGGCCCAGCCGCACGCCGTCGGCCACGCCGACCCGCTCGGCGGCGGGGGGCACCCCGTCGGGCGGGGCGCAGCCGACCCCCGGTGACACCGGAGCGCCGGCGCCTGGGCCGGTGACCAGTTCGCCCGCCGCCAAGCAGCCGTACACGGCCACGCAGGTGTGCGGCAGCGGCTACCAGGTGATCGACTCGGCGACGCTGACCGCGGACGGGGTCCGCAAGGGGCGGGTGTACCTGCTCTACAACACCGGGAGCGGGACGAACTGCGTGGTCACCCTCAAGGACACCGACGTCGGCCGGGCCACCACCACGTCGACGTACCTGGAGGTGCAGGGGAAGACCCGGCAGACCCAGAGCGGGGCGTACAAGTTCTACGCCGGGCCGGTCCGGGCCACCGCCCCCGGCGTCTGCGTGAAGTGGGGCGGGTCGACCGGCGGGGCCAGCTACGGCAGCCCGTTCGAGCACTGCGGCTGAGCGGCTGCGCCCACCCGCCGGTCCGCGTCCGGGCCGGCGGGCGGGGAGCCGCGCGTCGGCCTTAAGGTACGGGCATGTCCGTTGACGGGTGGAACACGCTCCTGGTGCTCGGCGGTATCCGGTCCGGCAAGTCCGAGTTCGCGGAATCGCTGGTCGCCGACGCTCCCACGGTCCGGTACGTGGCCACCGCCCCCGAGGGGGACCCGGAGGACACCGAGTGGGCGACCCGCCTGGCGGCGCACCGCGCCCGCCGGCCGGGCAGCTGGACCACCGAGGAGACCGCGGCGGACCCGCGCCGGCTGGCCGACGTGATCGCCGCGGCCGAGCCGAACGAGACGCTGCTCGTCGACGACCTGGGCGGCTGGGTGACGGTGCTGCTCGACCCCGCCCACCAGCCCGCCGACGACACGGCCACCATTGCCGAGCTCGCCGACGCGGTCCGGGCGAGCGCCGCCCGGCTGGTGCTGGTCACCCCCGAGGTGGGTTTGTCCCTGGTGCCGACCACCCCGCTGGGCCGGGCCTTCACCGACGCGCTCGGGGCCACCAACCGGGCGGTCGCCGACGCCTGCGACGCGGTGGTCCTCGTGGTGGCCGGCCAGCCCGCGTGGCTGAAGCCGGCCGGCCCGCCGGCGCACCCCGCCGTGCCCACGCAGGCCGGCCCCGGCCAGGCCGGCGCCCCGGCCGCC
>NZ_JBSGJR010000885.1:0-1770 GCF_053605645.1 Micromonospora sp. NPDC003776 | reverse complement strand
TTCGGGGGTGGGGGGGGCGGCACGCGGCCGCCGGTCAAGCACCTCGCGGCGGAGCAGGGCGTACCGGGTGCCGGCGAGCAACCGGTCGGCCGGCGCGACCGGGGCGGCGCCGAGGTTCTGGTCCAGGTACAGGTCGGCGTCCTGGCCCCGGGTGTCGCCGTCGACGATGGCGAGGGTGCCGATCCCGGCGGCGCGCAGCGCCCCGGCGCAGGCCGGGTCCAGCTCGTACGAGTCGAGGACCAGCACGTCCAGCGCGTGCTCGCGGGCCACCGCGACCAGCCCGGCCGGGGTGTCGGGGCCGGGGTGGTGCGGGATGCCCCGGGCGGCGAGCTGCCGGGCCGCCCACTCCACGCCGGCCACGCTGCCGAGCAGCTCCACGTGCGCCCCCCGGGCGCGGAACTCCTCGCCGAGGGCGACGCAGCGGACCAGGTGGCCGACCCCGCGGCGGGGCCCCGCGTCGCAGCGCAGCCCGACCCGGATCCCGGTCACGACTCCTCCAGCCGCTTCTGCCGGACCCCGGCGTTCAGCGCGCGCAGGCCCGGCTGGCCGACCAGCCAGTCGGCGAGCTTCGCCAGCGGCACGCTGACGTCGCCGAAGTGGTCGGTCACCGCGCGCACCAGCGCCCAGTCCTGCTCGGTGTCCAGGGTGAGCCGCAGGTCCGAGCGGTCCGGGGTGAGGGTCACCCCGAGCACCCGGAACAGCTCCGGGTGGGTGTACGCGTACGAGGTGACGTGCACCCGGTGGTGGTCGGTGGCGAGCCGCTGCAACGTCCGCAGGGCCCCCGCCTCGATGATCTCCACGTCCACGCCGCGCGGCAGCGTACGGGCGATCGACGTGCTGACGTAGTCGAGCGCCGGGACCGCCCGGTAGACGTCCGCGACCAGGCGGATGATCTCCGGGTCGAGCAGTGGGCAGTCGGCGGTGAACCGGGCCACCGCGTCCCCGGGGTGGGCGTCGAGCGCGCCGACGAAGCGGTCCAGCACGTCGTCGACCGGTCCCCGGTGGCAGGGCACGTCGAGGCGGGCGCATTCGGCGACGATCGCGTCGTCGGCCGGCTCGGTGCTGGTCGCCACCACGAGGTCGGCGAGGACGCCGCTCTCCCGGGCGGCGCGGACCACCCGGCCGAGGACGCTCCGCCCGGCCAGCGGGCGCAGCACCTTGCCGGGCAGCCGGGAGGAGCCCATCCGGGCCTGGACGATGCCGACGATGCGGGTCACTGCTGCTCCTCCCGGACGACCCGGCGGCGCAGGGCCGCGCGCAGCCGTCGCTTCGCCGCCCGGGCCGCCCGCTTGGCCCACCGGGCCGGGGTGATGACGAGCCGGCCCACCCGGTAGCTGACCGACCCGTTGAGCAGGTTGATCATGGCGTCCGCCCGCCGCAGCGCCCGCTCCCGGCTGGTCAGCAGGTCCTCGGTCCAGCCCAGCACCGCGCGTACCCGGGCCAGCTCCTCCCGCTGGCGCAGCCACGCCTCGCGCAGCTGCTGGTAGCTCTCCGGGCCGGGTGGCGGCGACGTCGGTTCGAGCGCCCCCAGCTCGTCGGCGAGCTTCAACCGGCCCTTCGCGTCCAGGCCGCGCAGCGCGGCGACCACCGCCGCCTCGGTCTCCACCGCCGCCGCCACCGTGGTCCGGTCCAGCTCCCGGCCGGCCATCCCGCCGAGCACGACGGTGAGCCCGGCCAGGTCGAGGGTCGAGGACCACGGGTGGGCGTACCCGCCGGTCAGCAGCACGGCGGCGAACCGCCACAGGCCGCGCGCCAGGGCGACGTCCACCG
>NZ_JBSGJR010000884.1:0-1770 GCF_053605645.1 Micromonospora sp. NPDC003776 | reverse complement strand
GGCAGCAGCGGCTCGAGCGGGGTGAACTGCTCCACCGGGGAGTCCGGCCGGGGCTGCCGCCGCCCCTCCGCGGTCCGGCGTGGTGCCTCACCCGCCCGCTGCTGGGGCGGATGTTCCTCGCGGAGGGCCTCCGGCATGCCGGCCGCCGGCGGTGCCTGTCGCTCTGTCGGCTCCCGCCGCCGACGCTCCTCGGCGTACTCGGCGCGCCGCCGCTCCAGGTCGCGCTCGCACTCCAGCGCGATCCGCTGGTCCCAGTACGGCTGCAGCAGGCGGCGGACCCGTTCGTCGAGGTGCACGGAGACGTCCGGCTCGCAGGTGAACGTCACCTCGCCGCGCACGTACTCCCACGGGAGGGCGTCGTCGCCGGTGAACGCCTCGTAGAGCGCGATCTCCACCTCCCGCGGCCGGTGCGGCGGGCTGTCCCGGGCACACCGGGCGGCGATGCGGAACAGGCGCTGGATCGCCTGTCGCTGGAAGTAGTCGACGTACCAGCCGAACAGCTCCGGCCGTACCGAGGCGGAGGTCCAGGTGAAGGTGGTCCGGATCTCGAAGCCGTACACCTGGCCCTGGGCCGGCACGAGCTCCGGCGCGAGGACCCGCCGGTCGACGATCGTCACGCTGGGCTGCGGCTCGTCCGTCCAGCGGAACTGGTCCAGGACCGGCCGGATCTTCGGCCACCACCGGTGCGCGCGTTCCCGCGCCTGGTCCCGAAGCCTCGCCGCCTGCTCCTGCCAGCGCCCACGCCAGCCGTCGACCGGCTGCCCGCCCGGCGCCCTGGCGCCCCCCTCGGGCCGCGCGGGCGGGTGGGTCTCGTCCGGCCCGCCGCCTCGGGCGCCGTCGTCGGACGTCCCGGTCATCGCACCCCTCTCTGGCAGCGACCGTCCCACCCGAGGTGCGGAGGCGACCCGGGGTGGTCGGTGAGGGGTGTGCCGAGCCGTCGCCGGCGGGGCCGACGGCGATCCGTCGTCCCACGCTAACAAGGCGGCCCGCCGTCGGTCGACAGCCGCGCGGGCGGGTTTGATCGTCGACACCGGAGAGCCGCGAGGCGCGGACGGCCGGCGGGCTCGACCGCAACGATCGCCGTGGACCCGCGTCCGCTTGCCAGCCATTGGTCGACATCACTACATTGGCCGACGGGCGCGGTCGTCGCCCCGAGCCGGGCATTCCCGTACGCGCCGTGGCGCGCGTGCGGTCACGCGAGGTCCCCGCAACTCCCGCACCGCCGGCCACCGGCCGGCGGTCCGCTGAGAGGACCCTCGATGAGGATCTCCCATGCCCGTTTCGCCCCGCTGGCCGCGGCCACGGTCACCGTGGTCGCCGCCGTCGGCATCGCCCCGCTGGTCGCCGGCCCGGCCGCCGCCGGGCAGGGGTGCCAGATCGACTACCGCCCCAACGAGTGGCCGGGCGGCTTCACCGCCACGGTCCGCGTCGCCCCCGGCGACACCGCGGTCAACGGCTGGACGGTGACCTGGACGTACCCCGGTGACCAGCGGATCACCGGGGCCTGGAACGCCACGGTGACCCAGTCCGGCGCTACCGTCACCGCCCGCAACGCCGCCTGGAACGGCAGCGTGCCGGCCGGTGGCGGCACCGAGTTCGGCGTCCAGGGCACGGTGGGCCCGAGCGCGCCGGCCCCGACCGGGTTCACACTCAACGGCGTACCGTGCAACGGCGCCCCGCCCGGGCCGACCACCCCGGCACCGACCACGCCGGTGCCGACCGTGCCGCCGTCCACACCGCCGCCGACCACCCCACCGCCCACGACGCCGC
>NZ_JBSGJR010000883.1:0-1771 GCF_053605645.1 Micromonospora sp. NPDC003776 | reverse complement strand
CGGCCGCGTCCACGGTGACCCGCTGGTTCTCCTCGCGTTCGGCCCGGGCCAGGGTGAGCAGCGCGTCGAGCACGGTGGCCAGCCGGTCGGTCTCCAGCAGCGCCGCGTACGTCGACCGGTGCTCGCGGGGCACGTACAGCCGGTGCAGCTCGTAGCGGCGGCGCAGCCCGCCGGTGGCCAGCTCGTGCTCGACCGGCACGTCGAGGCGGCCGAGCAGCTGCCGCATCCGGCGCGCCGCGTCCGCCCGGTTGAACTCGGCCATCCCACCCCGGTACGTGCCGATCTCCGGCCGGCGGCCCTCGCTGGCCGGCGGCGGGGTGCAGCGCACCAGGCAGGCCACCTCGAACGCGTCGGCGAGGGTCAGCCAGTCCAGCGGCGGCGGTACGGGCGACGGGCGGGCCCGGTCGAGCAGACTGATGGATTCGGGGGCCATCGTGGGTGCTCCTTGCGTCGGGGTTCCCTTAAAGTGACCCCCGGCGCGGGCCGCGCGAAACCGCTGCGCCCCAGCCTTGAGCAAAATTTGCGGCTGGCGCCCGCGTTACAGCTCGGTGACCACGATGTCGAGCTGGCGTGGCCGACCGGCGGCGCTCGGCTGCTCCTCGACCGTGTACTTCAGGTCCCGTAGCGCCCCGACCAGCGCGGCGGCGGTGCGCGGCCGGGCGCCGGCGGTCAGCAGGTCGCGGACCAGGCGGCCCTTGGTGGCCTTGTTGAAGTGGCTGACCACCGAGCGGGTGGGCACCCCGTCGACCGCCCGCTCGTGCAGCACCCGGACGGTCACCGTGCGCTCGGCGACCGCCCCGCGCGGCGCCCAGGTGGCCGCGTACGCGCCGGAGCGCAGGTCCAGTACCGGCCCGCTGCCGGCGGCCGCCGCCATCGCCGGCCCGAGCGCCGTCCGCCAGTACGCCGACAGCGCGCCGACGCCCGGCAGCTTCGCCCCGACCGGGCAGCGGTAGGGCGGGATCCGGTCGGTGAGGCGGACCGCGCCCCAGAGGCCGGAGCTGATCAGCACCGAGCGGCGGGCCAGCCGTTCCGCCGCGGGGGGCAGGGTGGCCAGGTCGAGGGCCTCGTACAGCACCCCGGTATAGATCCGCCCGGCCGGGGCGGTGGCCGCCTCCCGCAGCCGCGCGTTGCGGCGCAGCTCGCCGCGCTGCCCCTCGCTCAGGCCGAGCGCGGCGCGGGCCGCCACCTCGTCCGGCCCGGCGCAGAGCGCCACCAGGGCGGCCAGCACCTCCTCGCGGGCCGGGGTCAGCTCCGGCAGGGAGAGCCGGGACAGGTCCAGCCGCCGGCCCGTGCCGGCCTCGGCCTTCCCCTCGGACGGGGGCAGCAGGATGAGCATCGGATCAGGGTACGACCGCACTCAGCGCCACGGCCGCACGGCGCTCTCCGGGTGGTACACGCGATAGCCACCGACCTCGGCCACCACGGCCGCGTCGGCCCGGTCGCCGAGCAGCCGGCGCAGCCCCCGCTCCGCCGACGACCCGACCGCCACCACGTACCCGGGCCGAGCCGCCCGCCCCACCCGCTTCCAGTACGCGGGATAGCGGTTCTGCCCCGGCGTCAGGTTGCCGTCCAGCACCCCGCAGACCACCGCCTCACCGGTGTTGAAGATCAGCCGGTTGCAGGTCCAGTAGTCCGCGTACACCTCGTGCAGGCCGGCCCGGCGCACCGTGTCGGCCAGTTCCCGGGCGCGTCGCTCCTCGGCGCGCAGCCCCGGCGCGTCCGCGACGAACGCCACCGTGGCGGCGATCGTGGCGGCCGTGATCGCGGCCAG
>NZ_JBSGJR010000882.1:0-1793 GCF_053605645.1 Micromonospora sp. NPDC003776 | reverse complement strand
AAGATGCCGAAGGTGTTGAAGAGGGCGTTCCAGAAGTCCTCGTCGCCGAAGAGCTTGCTGAAGTTCTCGAAGCCGGCCCAGTAGGGCAGCGTCGGTCCGGGCCGGCAGCCCGGCCGCCGGGGTGGGCCTCTTCGTGGCGTACGCCCTCGGCATGGGGCTGGCGGTCGGCGCGGCGGCGCTCGCCGTGGCGCTGGCCCGGGCGTCGCTGATCCGGCGCACCCGGCGGGCCGCGCCGCTGCTCGGCCGGCTGGCCGGCCTGCTGCTGGTGCTCACCGGCGGCTACGTGGCCTGGTACGGCTGGTACGAGGTCCGGCTGTTCGCCGGCGGTGACGCCGACGACCGGGTGGTCGACGGGGCCGGCCGGGTGCAGGGGGCGCTGAGCGACGGGCTGGCCCGGCTGGGCCCGTGGGGCGTCGCCGCGGTCGCCGCCGCACTGATCGGGATCGCCGCCCTCGGCGCGCTGGCCCGCCGGTGGGCGGCCGCCCGGACCGACCGGGGCGGGGAGCCGGACGCCACCTAACCTTGCCGGATGCCGATCGAATCGCACGTCGCCCCCTTCGCCGAGCTGGATGCCCGCACCTTCCACGACCTGCTCCGGCTGCGCATCGACGTGTTCGTCGTCGAGCAGGCCTGCCCGTACCCGGAGCTGGACGGCCGGGACACCGAGGCGGGCACCCGGCACCTGTGGCTGACCCGGGACGGCGCGGTGGTCGCGTACCTGCGGATCCTGGCCGACCCCGACGGGGTGGCGCGGATCGGCCGGGTGGTGGTCGCGCCGGACGCTCGCGGCGCCGGCCTGGCCGGCCGGTTGATGACCGAGGCCCTGGCCCTGGTCGGCGACCGGCCCTGCGTGCTGGAGGCGCAGACCCACCTGGTCGGCTTCTACGCCGGCCACGGCTTCGCGGTCAGCGGCCCCGGGTACGTCGAGGACGGCATCCCGCACACCCCGATGCGCCGGGTCGGGTAACACTTCGCGCGATCTCCACGCTGACCCGCAGTGGGGACACAGCGAGGAGATCAAAACGTGAAGACGACGGGGATGCGGTGGACCGGCCGCCGGGCCGGGATAGCGGCCGCCACGATGGCCACCGCGGTGGCCGGGACGGTCGCGCTGGTCGCGGTCGGCTACGGCGACGACGGCGCGGAGTGGGGCGCCGGGGACGGGCCGGTCACCACCGCCCTGCACACCGTGGACTTCCCGGCCGCGGCCGGCCGCGAGGTGACCATCCCGCGCCGGGACACCGACCGCTTCGCCCTGGTCGGGGTGACCTGGACCAACCCGACGGTCGACTTCCGGGGCACCATCTCGGTGCGTACCCGGGCGGTCGGGGGTGGCTGGTCCGACTGGCAGCCACTGGAGCTGGAGAACCACCGCGGACCGGACTCGGGTGCCGAGAAGGCCCGGGCCCGCGGCGGCACCGACCCGCTCTGGGTCGGCCCCTCCAACGGCGTCGAAGTGCGCGCGGTGGCGGCCACCGGCGCCACCAGCGACCGGCTACCCGCCGGGTTGCGGCTGGACCTGGTCGACCCCGGGCAGCCGCAGCGCCGGAAGGCGGGGGCGGCCGGGCGGACACCGGGAAGCCGGGACCGGATGCAACCGGTCGCGCAACTGCGCGCGCTGGAGCCGACCGCCACCGACCCCGCCCCCACTGACGCCACCACGGCGCCCGCACCCACCGAGACCACGTCCGCGCCGAGCGACACCACGGCGCCCGCGCCGACGGACACCACCGCGCCGGCGGAAACCACCGCACCGGCGCCCACCGAGACCGGCGCGCCGGTCGAGACCACCG
>NZ_JBSGJR010000881.1:0-1803 GCF_053605645.1 Micromonospora sp. NPDC003776 | reverse complement strand
CCGCCGGCACGCCGTGCTCGCCCCGCGCCCGATGCTCCTGGTGGCCGGCGCGGGTCTGGTCACCACCCTTCTGCTGCTCGCCCTCGCCCCCCGCTGACCAGCCCATCGACGGAACGGTAGCGATCGGTTAGCGTGCGGGCGTGGGATCGACGGTGACCGAAGCGACCGATCCGTGGTGCCTGCGACCGGGTGAGAGCGGGGAGCTGCTGCGCGGCCACCCGTGGCGGCGGTTCGTGGTGCTGGGCGACAGCGTCGCCGAGGGGATGTGCGAGCCGGTCGACGGGTACCCGGACCTGCAGTGGGCCGATCGGATCGCGGCCGAGCTGCGGGCCGTCCACCCGGGACTGGCGTACCTGAACCTGGGGCGGCGCGGGCTGCGGGCGCACGAGGTGCGGGCGGAGCAGCTCGACCGGGCCCTGGCCTTCGCGCCCGACCTGGCGCTGGTGGTCTGCGGCGGCAACGACGCGTTCCGGAGCGGGTACGACCCGGACGCCGTGGACGCGGAGCTGACCGCGATGATCACCGCGTTGCGGGACGCCGGGGCGGACCTCATCACGGTCGGCATGTTCGACGTCTCGCACAGTCCGGCCGTGCCGGCGGCGCTACGGGCCGGGCTCGGCGAGCGGATGCGGGTGCTCTCGGCCCGTACCGCCGGGCTGGCCGAGCGGCTCGGCACCCTGCACGTGCACCTCACCGACCATCCGATGGTGGCCGACCCGTCCCTCTACAGCAGCGACGGCCGGCACGGCAGCGCCCGCAGCGACGCCATCGCCGCCGCCGAGACGCTCCGGGTCCTGGGCGCCCACCTCGCGTCCCGCTGAGGATCTGTTGATCAAGGAGTTTGCGTCGGTGGCGCGGCCTTCGATGACGCAAACTCCTTGATCAACGAGAGGGAATCGCCGCTCAGCGCGGGTCGGTGGTCAGGAGGCCGGTGAGGAGGCTGCGCAGGGTTCGCTCGAAGAGGTCCTGAGGGGGCGCGGCGGACGGGGGTTCGGCGAACGCGGCGGCGAGGTGTGGGTACGCCGTCAGATCGACGTGGTCGAACCGGATCGGGCCGGACGCCGTCGCGGCGCGGGCGAAGAGCGAGACCACGCCGGTGACCATGGCGATCGCCTCGAACTTCGCGGTGACCGGCGCCCGGACCGGCTGAAGCACCCCCAGGCAGGCGTCGAACCAGGCGAGGGTGTTCGGACCGGGGACGCCGGCGTGGCCGACGGCGTCGGTGAGCCACGGGTGCCGCCGGTACAGCTCCAGCTGGCGGCGGGCCAGCAGCACCATGGTCTCCCGCCAGTCACCGGCGCTCTCCGGGTACGGCCGCAGCTCGCCGACGCACCGGTCGACCATCAGGGCCAGCAGGTCGTCGCGGGAGGACAGCTGCCGGTAGAGCGAGCCGGCGGCCATGCCGAGCGCGCCGGCCACGGCGCGCATGGACACCGCACCGAGGCCGCCCTGGTCGGCCAGCTCGACGGCGGCAGCCACCATCGCCTCCCGGCCGTGCGTGGGCGCGGGACCTCGGGTGCCCCGCTCCGGCCGGCTCCAGATGGACCCTCCGGACTCGGTGGATGCGCCGCTCACCACACCACTGTAAACTGCAAACACCGTTCGCGGTTTCAGCGGGTAGGGAGGAAGCGGTGATGGAGCGGATCACGGCGCCGGACGGCGCGCAGATTCCCCTGCACACGACGGGCACGGGCCCTGGCGTCGTGGTGGTGCACGGCGGCGGGGTCACCATCGACGAGTACCGCCGGCTCGCCGCGCGGCTCGCCGACCGGTTCACGGTGCACCGCTACAACCGGCGGGGCC
>NZ_JBSGJR010000880.1:0-1816 GCF_053605645.1 Micromonospora sp. NPDC003776 | reverse complement strand
CAGGATCCAGTGGGCCCGGGGATCGGGGCGGGCGACGTGTCGGGCCATGGTCAGGGCTTGCCCGGGGTCCTGCTCGGCTTGGCGGAACTGCGGTGATGAGGGCCATGGCCAGGCCCCAGCGGTCCCCGGTCGCGCGGAACGCGGCCGCCGCCTCCGCCAGGTCGGCCCGCATCGCGTCGGTGTCGCCGTCCTGCCCGTGCAGCAGGGCCGCCATCAGCATGAGAGTGCCCCGGGCCCACGCATCGGAGTCGTCGCGCAGCCGGGAGATGGCCGCCAGGCCGGCGGCGGCGTCCCCTCGAAGGACGGCCAGCGCGGGATCGAGCAGGACGGCGATTGGGTGGTCGTCCGGCCCGCCGCGCTCGGGCAGCCGGGCCAGCAGCGCCTCAATCGGCAGGTCCCCGCCGACCCGGCCGCCGGTGAGCACCGTGTTGAACAGGTAGGCGGCGGTGGCCGCCCGACGGGCCGCCGGGGGCGCCTCGCCGGGCAGTTCGAGGACCGGGCGCAGCCAGGCCGCCGCCTCGACGTGGTTGCCCTGCACCGTCCAGAGCGGACTCACTGCGGCGGCCAGCCGGACGGCCACCGCCGCGTCGCCGGTGTCGCAGGCGAAGTGGAAGGCGGCGAGCAGATTCTCCCGCTCGGCGGCCAGCCGCGGCAGCCAGACGATCTGCTCCGGGCCACGCAGCCGGGGCTCGGCCCGCTCGGAGAGTTCGAGGAAGTACTCGGCGTGCGCCCGCCGGGCGGCACCCACCTCGTCCTGCTCGGCCAGCCGCTCCAGGCCGTACTCCCGTATGGTCTCCAGCATCCGGTAGCGTGGGCGCGGGCCGTCCAGCCGTTGCAGCAGCGACTTGTCCACCAAGGCGGAGAGCAGGTCCAGCGCGGGCGGCACGATCGCCGGGGACAGCTCGCAGAGCCGGGCGGCGCTCTCCGGGGTCACCGCGCCGGGGAAGACCGCCAGCCGCTGCGCCAGCCGGCGCTCGTCGGACTCCAGCAGGTCCCAGCTCCAGGCGACCACGGCACGTAGCGTGCGGTGTCGCGGCATGGCCGTGCGGCTGCCCCCGGTGAGCAGCCGGAACCGGTCGGAGAGCCGGGCCGCCAGCTCCTCCACCGGCAGCGTCCGGGTGCGCGCCGCGGCCAATTCGATGGCGAGCGGCAGGCCGTCCAGGCGCCGGCAGACCTCGCACACGGCGGCGACGTTGGCGTCGGTGACCGCGAAGCCGGGCCGGACCGCCGAGGCCCTGTTGACGAACAGTTGCACCGCCGGGGACTCGACGGCCTCGGCGAGGGTGGCCGCCGGAGCGGGCAGGGCGAGTGGCGGCACCGGGCAGAGCGCCTCGCCGACGATGCCGAGCGGCTCCCGGCTGGTCGCCACGATGCGCAGCTCGGGGCAGCGGCCCAGCAGCTCGTCGACCAGCCGGGCGGCGGCGTCCACCAGGTGTTCGCAGTTGTCCAGCACCAGCAGCGCCGGGGCCACCGAGAACGCCTCGACCAGCTGGTCGAGCAGATCGCGGGGGCCCGGCCCCTCGAGCAGTCCGGCCTCGCGCAAGCCGAGTGCCCGGACCACCACCTGCGGCACGTCGGCCGGGTCGGTGACGGCGGCCAGCTCCACCAGCCAGGCGCCGCCGGGGTGGGCGTCGGCCAGCACGCCAGCGAGGGTCGTGGCCAGCCGGGTCTTGCCGGCGCCGCCCGGCCCGACCAGCGTCACCAGCCGGCCGTCGCGGAGCTGTCCGGCGAGGCGGCGCAGCTCGGCGTCCCGGCCGACGAAGGTGGTCAGCGGCGCCCGCAGGTTGCCCGGGCGGGCGGCCGGGCCGGCCGCCTC
>NZ_JBSGJR010000879.1:0-1820 GCF_053605645.1 Micromonospora sp. NPDC003776 | reverse complement strand
CTGGGCGCAGCGCCGGAGCCGGGCGAGCACGAGGTCCGCGGTCGCGTCGTCGAGTTCGGCGGTCGGTTCGTCGGCGACCACCAGGTCCGGCGGACCGACGCAGGCCGCCGCCACAGCGAGCCGTTGCTGCTCCCCGCCGGACATGGCGGTCGGCGGCGCCGCCATCCGGTGCGAAAGGTCCAGCTCGCCCAGCACCTCGGCCGGATCGACCCGCACGCCGCGCAGCCACGCCGCCTGCTCGACCTGGCGGCGGGCGGTCAGTTGGGGATGGAGGCCGTGCGCCGGACGTTGGGCGATGTAGCCGATGTGGCGTCGCCGCAGCCGCTGCAACTGCCGACGGGTCAGCGCGGCGACCGGCTCGCCGCGGTGGCGCAGGGCGCCACCGGCCGGCCGTTCGCGCAGGGCGAGGATTGCAAGCAGAGTGGACTTCCCGCTGCCGGACGGTCCGGTGATCGCGGTCAGCGTTCCGGACCGGATCCGTACGTCGACCCCGCGCAACGCCTGGGTGGCCCCCGTGGAGGTCGGGTAGAGCTGCAGCAGCTCGGCGCCGACGAGCAACGGCGCGGTGACGTGGTCAGGCATCGGTGCGATACGCCTCCTCCTCGCCTCGACCGGCACGCTGGAGGCTGAGCGCGGTCGCCGCCCCCGCCGCGACCAGCGCCGCCAGGGTGGCGACCAGGACTGCCGACGGCGTGAGGACGAGCCGGAACGCGGGTGCCTCCTCCGGGGCGACGTCGAGCAGCCGACCGGCCAACGGGCTGAGCAGCAGCAGCCCCGACACGGCACACACCAGCGCCAGGGCCGCGACGGCCAGCTGCTCGACCGCCCGGGACAGCAGCACCCGGGACCGCCCGAAGCCGAGCCGGGCGAGCATCAGGTCGCCCGGCCGATCGGCGGCCGCGCGGCGCTGGGCGTGGACGCAGAGCGCCAGCACCGCGAGCAGCGCCAGGCAGCTGCCGACGGCCACCTGGTAGCTGCCCGCCTGCTGAGCGGCGACGAAGATGTCGCGGCGACGCAGCTGCTGCGCGGTGTCGAGCTGGCGCGGCTGCACGCCATGGGCGCTCAGCACGGCGTCAACGGCCACGTCCGACGTGCCCCACAGCTCGGTACGAGCGAACAGCCCGGTCGCCAGGTTGTCGCGGGGCGCGAGCCGGGGGTCGACCGGACCGAACGTCGGGAACGCCGGCCCGCCGGGCACCACGTACATCGGTTCCCCGGCGTAGCGGGGAAACACGTCGACGGTGTCCACGATCCGCAGGCGTTCGCGCCACGGTCCGGCCTCGACCTGGATGACGTCCCCCGCGGCGGTCCCGTCGACGCCGACGGCGACAGCCGGCAGGGCGGTCGGCGAATCGGGGCCGATGCTCCGGGCGTCGGCGGCGAGCCGGCTCAGCGCGCGGCGAGCCCGGACCAGATCCGGTCCCTGACCCCAGGCGGCGGCGCCGACGAACGAGGCCGGGTCGACGACGAGCAGGTGCTGGGTACCGAACGTCGCCGCGTTCGTCACGTCGATCCGCCAGACCAGCGTGGTGCGGGGCGGCAAGGGCGGTGTGCGAACCCCGGGCACGGGCCCGGTCGGCGCCGGCTCGCCGGGCTTCGGCAGCGGTGGTTCGCGCACCGGGTGATCGTCGAGTTGCCAGGCGCCTTCGATGGCGGCGACCACCTCCGCACCGGAACGCGCCGCGACCCGGTCCTCGACCGTCGTACGGGTGGCCGCCACTGCCGAAAGAGCGAACAGCACCATGCCGAGACCGGCCGTCATGGCGGCGGCCACCGGGGCACGCCCGGGCTCGGACGCGGCGAGGCGCCGCCGGGCGAGC
>NZ_JBSGJR010000878.1:0-1846 GCF_053605645.1 Micromonospora sp. NPDC003776 | reverse complement strand
AGCGGCGGGGCGGGGCTGCGACGCCCCGCCCCGCGCTACGCGAAGTCCAGCACCACCTTGATGTCCTCGCCGCCGGAGGTGTAGGCGTCGGCGTACGAGGAGACCGGCACCCGGCGGGTGATCAGCGAGTTCAGCCAGGCCTGGTCGGCCCGGGCGAGCGCCTCGGCGGCCAGGTCCCAGTGCCGCCGGTTGGCGTTCACCGAACCGAAGACCACGTTGTTCTCCAGCACCAGCGCCCGGTTGAGCGCCCCGGCGTCGAAGTCGATGGTCCGCCCGCCGCTGGACACGCCGGTGAGGCAGACGATGCCGGTCGGTCCGACCTTGCACATCGCGTCCATCACCACGGTTGGCGCGCCGGTGCACTCGACCACCACGTCCGGCTCGAAGTCCAGCTCGCCCACCGGCGAGGTGTGGTACGTGGCCCCGAGCGACCGGACCAGGTCCGGCTTGGGCCCGGTGGTGTTCCGGTCCAGCACGTGCACGGCCAGCCCCCGCTGGGTGGCCAGCAGCGCCGCCAGCAGGCCGATCGGCCCGGCCCCGGTGACCAGGACGATCTGCGGCTTCCACTCGGCCCGGGAACCGATCCGCTCGATGTGGTCCCACGCCTTCGCCACCACGCTGGTCGGCTCCAGCAGCATGCCGACCGGGGCGAGGACCGGGTCCAGGCCGACGGCGAACTTCGGCTGCACCCGCCAACGGTCCCGGGCGAAGCCGGGCAGCCCCTTGATGCCGTGCTCGGTGTACCGGCCGTTGCGGCACATGTCCCACTCGTCGACCGCGCAGTTCCGGCAGGGCACCGGGTCGGGATGGCGGACGATCCCGGCCACCAGGTCGCCCGGTTGCAGGGTCCCGGTCGGATCCTCCAGCACCCGGCCCAGCGACTCGTGCCCGAGCACCAGGCGCTCCTGGCCGGGCGGCGCCTCGCCGTACGAACCCTCGATGATCTCGTAGTCGGTGCCGCAGATCCCCACCGCCAACGCCTGCACCAGGATCGCGCCCTCCTCCGGGGCCGGCTCAGGCCACTCGTCGGTCAGCCGCAGCGAGTCGGGCACCCCGGGGGTCACAGTCACAGCACGCACGGTGTTCATCTTTCCCCGCCGGACGCCGGCATGTCGGGCAAAGCGGCGGATCCCGGCCGGGAGGGCACCGCCGCGCCGACCCGGGCCGGGGACGCCGGCCATAGGATCAGCGGCATGACTCCGGAAGAGGTCGGCCAGCGGGTGGTGGCGCTGCTCGCGCCCGTGGCGGTCACCGCGTCGGTCTCCGGCGGTCAGGGGTACGCCCGAGCGACCGTCGACGTACCCCCGGCGAGCTGGCGGGACGCGGTCCGCGCGGCCCGCGACGACGCCGGGCTGGGGCTCGACTTCTTCGACTGGCTCTCCGCGGTCGACGAGCTGGCCGAGGGTTTCGACGTGGTGGTCCACCTCTGGTCCACCCGGCACCGGCACGGGCTGCTGCTGCGGACCCGGGTGCCCCGCGCGACGCCGACGGTGGCCTCGGTGGTGGACCTCTTCCCCGGCGCGGCCTGGCACGAGCGCGAGACGTACGAGATGTTCGGCATCGCCTTCGACGGGCACGGTGAGCTGCGGCCCCTGCTGCTGCCACCCGAGTTCGAGGGGCATCGCGCCACTGGGCCGGGGTCAGCTCGGACGGCTCCAGCACCTCACCGGACTTGTCGTCCCGCCAGAAGGAGGGGATGACGACGAGATGGCGGGCGCCCATCGCTCGCGTCAGCGCGGCGATGGCGGTGACGTGCTCCCAGGTCTTGTCCCACACCGCCCGGCCGTGGTGCAGCCCCGGGAAGACACTGCCCCCCGGCACCATCAGACCACGCCCGGCGGGCTCC
>NZ_JBSGJR010000877.1:0-1849 GCF_053605645.1 Micromonospora sp. NPDC003776 | reverse complement strand
GTGCCGGGCCCGACGGCGTGAACGGGAGGTACGAGGTGGACGAGCGGACCCGGCTGCGGCTGGACGTCTCGTACGACGGCACCGGGTTCTCCGGCTGGGCCGCCCAGCCCACCCGGCGCACGGTGGCCGGTGTGCTGATGGAGACGCTGGACCTGGTCCTCGGTGCGGGCACCGCGACGGGGCTGACGGTGGCCGGCCGGACCGACGCCGGGGTGCACGCCACCGGGCAGGTCTGCCACCTCGACCTGCCGGCCGAGGTCTGGCGGCAGCACGACGGGAAGTTGCTGCGCCGGCTGGCCCGGCTCCTCCCGCCCGACGTGCGGGTCCGGGCGATGACCGAGGTGCCGGCCGAGTTCGACGCCCGCTTCTCGGCCACCTTCCGCCGTTACGAGTACCGGGCGACCGACGCCCCGTGGGGCGCCGAGCCGCTGCGCCGCACGGACACCCTCGCGTGGCCGAAGCCCCTGGACCTGGCGGCGCTGAACGCCGCCGCGGCGGGGCTGGTGGGGGAGCACGACTTCGCCGCGTACTGCCGGCGGAAGGAGAATGCCACCACGCTGCGCGAGGTGACCCGGCTGGACTGGCGGCGGGACCCGGACGGGATCCTGGTCGCCACCGTGCAGGCCGACGCGTTCTGCCAGAACATGGTGCGCAGCCTGGTCGGCGCGATGCTGGTGGCCGGGGACGGGCGGCGGCCCGTCGAGTGGCCGGCGAGCCTGCTCAGCCGGCGGGAACGGTCCAGCGAGGTGACCGTGGCGCCGGCGCACGGGCTGGCCCTGGTCGAGGTCGGCTACCCGGACGACCCGGCGGGGTACGCCCGCCGGGCCGAACTCACCCGCCGGCTGCGGGTGCCGGTCGCCGAGGGCTGAGCGCGCTCAGTTGACGGTGCCGTCCTGGCCGGTGAGGCCGTCCGTCGCGGCCTCGGTGGGCTGGCTGGCCACCCCGCCGTTCGCCCGGCGGTCGAGCACGCTGCGGTTCAGGTACGCCTCGATCAGGTCGTACAGGATCTCCCGGGCCTTGGCGTCGGTGCTGGCGATCCGCTCCCCGTCGGTGCGGGTGACCAGGCAGTACGCGATGTAGTGGCCGCGTACCTGCCAGCCGACCCGGGCGGCGGCCTTCGCCACGGTGTCGGTGCCGTCGCCGGCGGTCATGCCCCGGAACCGGCCCTGCCGTTCGTCGAGCAGCTGCCGGATCCGGTCCCGCGCACGCTGTGCGCTGGCCACGTCGGTGAGGTTGAACAGGCCGGCGGTGAGCAGATACTTCCCGTCGGGGGAGCGGAGCGTCGCGCGGACCACCTGGTTGCAGCCGAGGCGGACCAGCAGGTCGGCGATCTCGCCGCTGGCCGCGACCGCGCAGCTGCCGCTGGAGTTGGTCCTGAGCACGTCGTACGCCGGCTGGCCGTCGGCGACCACCAGTTGCCGGCCCGGGAAGACCTCCTTGGCGGTGAGCGCCGACTGGTCGGTGTCCCGGGAGTCCAGGTCGGTCCCGTCGGCCGCGGCGGACTGGTCCACCACCGGCTGACCCGTGGGGGAGCCGGCCTGCGGGGTACCGGTCCGGTTCTCCAGCAGGGCGGCGATGGCCAGCCCGCAGAGGGCGAGCAGCACCAGGACGGCGGCTCCGCCGATCAGTGCCTGCCAGGCCCGGCCGCCACGCCGGCGTTCGTCCCGGCGCGGCCGGGGCAGGTCGAGTGGCTCGGTGGGCCGGAACGCCGCGCCCTGCGGTGGGCGGGGCCCGCCGCCGGTGGCCGGCTGCGGTACCGGAATGGTGGTCGCGGGCGCGGCCGGCTCGGTCGCGGCGAGGGGTTGGGGGAACTGCGTTGTTCTGAAGGGAAAGGTCAGGGGGCAGGCAG
>NZ_JBSGJR010000876.1:0-1852 GCF_053605645.1 Micromonospora sp. NPDC003776 | reverse complement strand
CTGGACGCCGCCCTCGCCGCCCGGCTGGCCATCGCCGGGCCGGTGGACCGGCGGCTGCTGCACGCGTGGCGGCTGCTGTCGGCCAGCGGGGGAGCCGTCGGCGTCGCCGCGCTGGCCGGCGAGGTGGGCTGGAGCCGGCGGCACCTGGCGACGCTGTTCCGGCGGGAGTTCGGCCTGCCGCCGAAGACCGTCGGCCGGCTGCTCCGCTTCCAGCGCGCGTACGCGACCCTCGGCCAGGGGCTGGCCGGCACGCCGGTGACCCTCGGCCACGAGCCGGCCGGCGGGCCGCTGCCGGGTCGACCCCGCGCGCCGGACGAGGCGACGGTGCCGGGCTGGGCGGAGCTGGCCGTCAGGTGCGGCTACTACGACCAGTCGCACCTGATCCGCGACTTCCGGGAGTTCGCCGGCCGGACCCCGGCGAGAGGGCGCCGCCCCGGGTCACATTCGTCCAATCCCGGCTGACCGGCCCGCCGCCAGACTGGGGGCATGCGAAGCATCTACCCGGTCCTGCGGTACCCCGACGCGCGTGCCGCGATCGACTTCCTCCGCGCCGCGTTCGACCTCACCCTGCACGAGCTGCACGAGGGCCCGGACGGCACGGTCCGGCACGCCCAGCTCGGCTACGGCGACGACCTGGTCATGCTGGGCACCGGACCCGCCCCGGCGGCCCGGCCGGCCGACGACGACTACCGCGTCTACGTGGCGGTGGACGACGTCGACCAGCACCACGAGCGTGCCCGGGCGGCCGGTGCGGAGATCGTCCGGCACCCCTTCGACACCGACTACGGCTCCCGCGACTACGTGGCCCGGGACCCGGCCGGCCTGGTCTGGTCGTTCGGCACGTACCGGCCGTGAGCCGGGGCGGGGCGACCGTGCCAGACCGGCCGTGGAGCGCGGCGGTCGCCCGCCCTCATTGCACTGAGCAATCGAGGTATTGCCCAGCGTGACTGTCGTGCGTACTCTCCCTGCGGGAGGCTCGCATGCCGTTGTCAGCAAGTCCTGTCGTCCGGCGGGTGCGGCTCGGGGCGGAGCTGCGCCGGCTGCGTCACCGGGAGGCGCTCACCCTCGAGCAGGTCTGTGCCCGGCTCGGGTGGGCGTCCACGTCCAAACTGTCCCGCATCGAGCTCGGCCAGAGCCGCCCCGACCTGGCCGACGTGCTCGATCTGCTCGACGTCTACGAGGTGCCGCCCGAGCGGCGCACCGAGCTGATCGTCATCGCCCGGGATGCGGCCACCGGCCGCGGCTGGTCCAAGGCGCTGGGCGAGATGGGCGAGCGGCAGCGGGCGTACGCGGAGCTGGAGGCGGGCGCCGCGCGCATCGTGGAATACCAGCCGGCCGTCGTGCCCGGGCTGCTCCAGACCCCGGCGTACGCCCGGCTGCGGGTGACCGCCGGGTCGCTGCTCTGCGACGGCGTGGACGTGGAGGCCGACGTTCGAGCCCGCGCCGTGCGGCAGGAGGTGCTGCGCCGACCCGACCCGCCCCGGTACACGGCCCTGCTGGACGAGCGGGTCTGCGACCCCGGGAGCACCCCGGACGACGTCTGGCGGGACCAGCTGCGCCACCTGCTCGCCCTCGCCGAGCATCCGCACGTCACCGTCCGGCTGCTGCCGCGGGACGCCGCGCCGCACGGCGGGGTGCATCCACTGGCCGCCTTCGCCTACTACGCCCACCCGGACCCGGCGGATCCGCGTACCGTCCTGGTGGAGACGCTCACCGCCGATCTGCGGCTGGTCGCGGAGGCCGACATCGCCCGCTACGAGCGGCTGATCGACTGGCTCGCCGCGGCGGCGCTGTCCGCGGCGGAGACCGTCGCGCTGCTCGGCCGGCGGCTCGGCCCGGCGCTGGTGCCCCG
>NZ_JBSGJR010000875.1:0-1856 GCF_053605645.1 Micromonospora sp. NPDC003776 | reverse complement strand
TGGATCCTGCTGGCTTATTGGCGGGTTCATGCGGCTAGGGCGAGGCGGGCGAGGTGGCTGGTGCGGGTTCGGTCGAGGGGGTGACCGTTCCAGTAGGCGGTCAGCCGTATGAGGTTGATCGCGACGGCGCTGAAGACGTTTTGCAGGTGGGTTTTGTCCACTCCGCGGTAGCGGGCTTGGCGTATACCGGTGACGTTGACGGCTTGGCTGATGGTCCCTTCGACGCCGGCGCGTCGGGCGTATTTGGTCTGCCAGGCCTTGGTGTGCTGCTCGGCGCGGGCCAGTTGTATCGCGTGGTGGACCTCGCGGGGACGCACGGACAGCTTGCGGCCGGTGCGTCGGTCGGTGGTGCACTGCTGGCGCACGGGGCAGGGGCGGCAGGTTTCCCGGGCGAAGCGCACGACGATGACGTCGCTGCCGCGTTGGGTGGTCGGGCTCCAGGTGGTGCTGGTCTGATCCTGGGGGCAGGTGGCGCGTTGGTTGTCGAAGTCGATGGTGAAGGCGGTGCTGTCGAAGCCGGCTGCTGCCCGGGCTTGAATGGAGTTGTTGGTCCGCAGCGGGGTGACCAGCGTGATGCCGTAGCGGGCCGTGGAGGCGATGACCAGGTCGATGGAGGGATAGCCGGAGTCCAGGTAGTGCTCGTGCGGCAGCAGTCCGCGCCGTTGCAGCCGGTCGTGGATCGGGGTGGTCATCACCGTGTCGTTGACCGTCGCGTCGGTGGTCATCACGTTGGTGATGATGTTGGGCGGCTCGATGACCGGCGTGTCAGCGCTGTCGGTGGGGCTGGCGGGGTCGTTGCAGGTTTCGCTGAGGTGGACCTTGTAGCCGTTCCAGGGTTTGCTGGCGCCGCGTGTGGTGCACCACCGGGCGTCTGTGTCGTAGGGCGAGGTGAGGCGACGCCTTCCCGGCGGGAGACCGTCTACCTTCGCCTCCCGCCGTCTGACCACCTCCCGCCCGTGCTCATCGTGCCCGCGCACGTAGTTCTGCAGCAGCACCACCCGCAGCACTTCCACGGCCGGCAACTGCGCCAGCCACGGCGGCGCAGACGGGCCGTAGACCGCCGTCAGCAGCGCGAACCCATCACTGCCGTACGTGTTCGCCAGCTCGGCCCGTGCGGTCTGCGACGACGGCAGTCGCCAGTCGTGCACCCGCTGCCCATACCGCCTGCTCCAGGCCGGCACGTCGATGACCTGCGCCACCCAATCCGGCGCCGCCGCGGCCAGGGCCTCCAGACAGGCGCGCACCGACTCCCCGGCCAGCTCCAGCCGGCTGAGATCCCGCACCGCGGCCACCACGTGGGTGGCGTCCGTGCGCTGCTTACCACCGGCTGCCAGCAGCCCCTCATCAACCAGCCTGGCTAACAGCAGGTCAAGGACCCGTTCCTCCAGGCCATGGGCGATCACCCGGGACCGGAACTCGCTCAAGACCGAAGCGTCGAAACCGGTGTCAGCCAGATCCAGCCCCAGCGCGTACTTCCACGACAACTTGTCCCGCACCGCCTCGGCCGCCTGCCGATCGGTCAAATTCTCCACCAGCTGAAACACCGTGATCAACGCCAGCCGCCCCGGAGACCAACCAGGACGGCCACGGACCCCGAACGCCGCACCGAACTGCTCATCAGCGAACAGCTCACCCAACTGATCTCGCACCACCACCGGCAAGGGCGCCTCACGCCCGGCATACATCGCCCGAATCGCCGCAGCCACCTGCTCATCAGGCTCGGGCCACGGCCGCGGTTGCATCGACATCACACGACCCGTTTCCGCGGCTGCAGAGGGGAACGAAGCCGCAAAATCGATCATGCATCCACGGCTAGGCAGCAAGCGCCGCAACACACCCAATTAGCCAGCAGGATC
>NZ_JBSGJR010000874.1:0-1858 GCF_053605645.1 Micromonospora sp. NPDC003776 | reverse complement strand
CCCGCCCCCCGCGGCCCCCCCCCCCCCGCCCGCCGGACCCGCCCGCCCCCCCCCCCCCCCCCGACGCAGTGCCCCGGTCAGCTCCCCCGCCCCGGCCCGGACCCTGGCCAGCACCCCGTCGGAGGAGACCGCGACCGCACCCCGCCGGTCGACCGCGTCGGCATCCACCACCGCGGTCCCCGCGGGGGTGTCCACCTCGTGATCAACCATGGGACGCCTTTCGGAAAAGAGTGTTAACTGTTAGTGGTAAAAGTTCTTACTGAAGGCCCCTCCGTGTCAAGGCCGTGGGCGAAGTTTTCAAACTGTTATGTGGCGCACAGCCCGCGCCTTGCTTCCCGGGGCGCGGCCGACCAGCATGAAAGGCCACGGCGCCGCGACCGCAGGGAGGCCACACCGGATGCCCGACACCGTCGTGGTCGGCCTCGACGTCGGGGGTACGTCCACCCGCGCCGCCGCTGTCAGCCTCGACGGCGTACGGCTGGGCACCGGCCGCGCCGGCGGCGGCAACCCGACCAGCCACGGCGCCGAGCGCGCCGCCACGCAACTGCTGGCCGCGCTGCGCGCCGCCCTCGCCGACGTCGATCCGGCCCGGGTCCGGGCCGGCTGCATCGGGCTCGCCGGAGCCGGCCGCCTCCTCGCCGACCCGCAGGGCCGCGCCGCCTTCGACCGGGCCTGGTCCGACGCCGGCCTGCGCTGCCCGTACGCGGTCCACGGCGACGCCCTGGTCGCGTATGCCTCAGGCACCGCGGCACCGGACGGCACGGTGCTCATCGCCGGCACCGGCGCGATCGCCGCCCAGGTCCGCGACCTGCGGCTGGACCGGGTCGCCGACGGGCACGGATGGCTACTGGGCGACGCCGGCTCCGGGTTCTGGCTCGGCCGGGAGGCGGTCCGCCGGCTGCTGTCCGACCTGGACCGGGCGGCGACCCCCGGCGAGCTGTCCCGCCGGGTGCTCACCGAACTGACCGGCTCACCGGAGGTGACCGAACGCCCCCGCGGCACCGCCGACGCGGTGGTGCAGGCGGTGACCCGGCGGCCGCCGGTGGAACTGGCCCGACTCGCACCCCTCGTCGTCACGGCCGCCCGGGACGGCGAGCCGACCGCCGTGGCGCTCGTCGCGGAGGCCGCCGCACTGCTCGCCGAGAGCGTGAGCCGGATCCGGCCAGCCGGCGCGACCGACCCGGTGGTGCTCGGTGGCGGCCTGCTCACCGGCGACACCCCGCTCGCCGAGGCGGTCCGGCCCGAACTGGCCCGCCGGTGGCCGGACGCGCCGCTCTGCACGGCCGGGGACGGGGCCGCAGCGGCCGCCTGGCTGGCCGCCCGCGACCTGCCCGAGGTCACCGACCCGGCCGCCCTGCACGCCCGGCTGCTGCCGGCAACGACCTGAGCGGGCAGCCGCCCTCCCCCGGCACAGTCAGTCCGGGCCCTGCCCGGGATCCCGAGGACGCCCCCCGTCCGGATTGCCCGCTCTCCCCACGGTGCCGCCCTGCCGCAGGTTGCCTGCCCTCCCCACGGCATCGCCCTCCCCCCGAATTGCCCGCCCTCCCGAAGGTTGCCCGCTCTCCGCCCGGGCATCGCTGTTCCGAGCCTGTCGACCTGATGTCGCAGACGACTCACCGCAGCCCGCCGCTGGCCGGCGTTCGGTCATGCAGCAGTCCCGCACCATCTGGCCGGGCCGGCGGGGCTTTCGTACTCGGCGACCTGCGGCGGTGCGGGTCGGCTGGGCGATCCGCATGGCGGCGGTCCCCGCCGACACCACCGGCCCGACCAGGTGATCGCCGCCCCGAGCAGCCGTCACCGAGGGCACCACGGTCTGCGACCACGACCCCGCGGCGGTACGCCAGCAGCGCTCGGTCGC
>NZ_JBSGJR010000873.1:0-1867 GCF_053605645.1 Micromonospora sp. NPDC003776 | reverse complement strand
GCCGTCGCGCAGCCGCTCCCCCACGGCCACCGTGGCCAGGTCCTCGGCGAGCCGGCCCGGCGCCACCCCGAGGGTGAGCCGCGGCACGAAGAGCTGGACCCGCTCGACCAGGCACCGGCCGGGGCGCACCTCCACCCAGCTCCACCCCTCGGCCGGGCCGTCGGTCCAGCTGACGTGCAGCCCGCGCACGATCGGGTCGGCGAGGCGCCGCTCGACGTACGCCTCGACGGCGGCGGCCCGGGTCAGCGCCCCGAGGTCGTTCACCGGTCCACGCCGGCCGTCGGGCAGCCGGCCGACGATGTCCCGGAAGCCGACGGCGTACCCGCTCTCCGGCCCGGTGCCGGCGGCGTAGGCGCGGGCGTCGACGACGTACTCGACGAGCCGGCGGGCGTGGCCGGCGCCGTCCAGCGTGGGCGACTCCACCCGCAGCACCGGCAGGCCGACCGCGGCGCAGACCGCGCTCGTCATCCGCTCGGCGCGGCGGGCCGGGGAACCCGGCGCGGCCGGCGGGGCGAACTCCACGGCGAAGACCGGCCGGCCCGAACCGGCCACGCACACCACCTGGTCGAAGCACTCCCGGATGGCGGTGCTCCACTGGTTGCCGGTGACGCCAGGTGGGCGGCCCTGGACCAGTTCGCTGAGCCGGCGGGACGGGTGGACGACGTGCCCGGCGCGGGTGAACGGCGGCGTGCCACCGGCCGCGATCGGACGCAGCCAGGAGGCCGCCACGCTGCCGGTGCTCGTCATCGTCGCCAGATCCATCCGTCGGTCGCCAGACCGGCCCGAGTGTAGGGCGTCGGCCCGGACCGTCGCCGCACCGGTGCGGGGCAAACCCGTTGCCGGCCCCGCCGGCCTGGGGTGGGATGTCGGACGTGTCGACGTTCCTGGCCACCGACCGGTTGGTGCTCCGCGAGTTCACCCCCGACGACGCCCCGCTCCTGGTCGGCCTGGACGCCGACCCGGAGGTGATGCGCCACCTCACCGGCGGGCGGCCCACCCCGGCGGCCGAGATCCACGATCGGGTGCTGCCGCGGCTGCTGGCCGCGTACCGGACGCCACCCGGGCTGGGCTGGTGGGCGGCGCAGCGGCGGACCGACGCCGCCTTCCTCGGCTGGTTCGAGTTCCGGCCGCTGCGGGAGGGCGACCCCCGCGAGGTGGAACTGGGCTACCGGCTGCGCCGGTCGGCCTGGGGCGCCGGGTACGCCACCGAGGGCGCGCGCGCCCTGGTCCACAAGGGCTTCACCGAGCTCGGCGTCGAACGGGTCATGGCCACCACGATGGCGGTCAACGCCGGGTCCCGCCGGGTGATGGAGAAGGCGGGCCTGGCGTACGTGCGGACCTTCCACCAGGACTGGCCCGAGGCGATCGCCGGCTCCGAGCACGGCGAGGTGGAGTACGCGCTGACCCGCGACGAGTGGATCGCTCGCCGATGACCGCCTCCCCGCCCCCGACCGCGTGCCCGCTCTCCGATCTTGGACCGTTGCGGTTCGCCCGGAACGGCAACTGACCAAGATCCAGGGGCCGGTCGCCGGGCGGGAGGGATGGGCGGTGGGAAAGGGGATGCCGCGCGCGCCGGGGGAGGCTGCCGGCGGGCAGGAGTGAGGGGTGCGGGAACGGGTACGCCTCGCCCGTCCGGTGGGCCGTCGGGAGCGGAGGTGCGCATGACGCGGCAGCAGTTCGGGTTCCTGGCCGGGTTCCTCCTGGTCGCGGTCTGGGCGCTCGGCGGGGCCGGCGCCGCGGCGGCCGCCACGCTGGCCGGGCTGGTGGGCTGGCTGGTGGTCCGGGTTGTCGACGGCGACGTCACCGTGCCGGGCCTGGCCGACCGGGTGAGCGCGGACCGGCGCCGCTGAGCGGGGTGGCCACGATG
>NZ_JBSGJR010000872.1:0-1886 GCF_053605645.1 Micromonospora sp. NPDC003776 | reverse complement strand
CCCGGCGGGCCACCGCCTCCGGCTCGACGGCCACCGCGCCGCCGGCCAGCAGCAGGCCGAACAGGAACTCGGGGTTGCGGGCGTGCCGCACCCGGGCCGGCGTGAACCCCCGCTCCCGGCACACCGCCAGCAGGTGGTCGTGCCAGCCGGGCGCGGTCGCCGGGGGCGCGGTGATCAGGTCCAGCCCGGCCAGGTCGGCGAGGTCGACCTGCCGGGCCCGGGCCAGCGGCGCGGTTCGGGGCAGCAGCACCCCGACCGGTACGTCCACGGTGGGACCGAAACGCAGTCCGGCCGCCGGCACCGGCCGGTGCAGCAGGCCCACGTCGAGCCGGCCCTCGGCCAGCATGCGCACCTGCTCCGCGCTGGTCAGCTCGTGCAGGTCGAGGTCGAGCCCGGGCGCCCGGGCGGCCAGCCCGTCCAGCAGCGCGCGCAGGATCACCGCCGGCGTCTCCGGGGGTACGCCGGCCCGCAGCACGCCGAGCGTGCCCCGGCGCACCTGGTCGACCATGTTGCGCAGCCGCCGCTCCCCGGCGAGCAGGTCGCCGGCCTCGGCGAGCAGCAGCTGGCCGGCGGTAGTGAGCCGGACCTGCCGCTGCGAGCGGTCGAACAGGGCCACGCCGAGCTCCCGTTCCAACCGCTGGATCGACTGGCTCAGCGGCGGCTGCGCCATGCCCAGCACCTCGGCCGCCCGCCCGAAGTGCAGCTCCTCGGCGACCACCACGAAGTGCCGGAGGTGCCGCAGCAGGTCCACATCCCGACCCTAGCCCGGCCCTTGGTTAGCGTGGCGGGGTGGATGTGGGGGAGCGGATCGGGGAGATCTTCGGACGGGCGGGGATCCGCGGCTGCCTGCACGTGGTGGACGTGGACGAACCGGGGCGGGAGGTCGCGCTCGGCGCCGACGAGCAGATCGTCATCGCGTCGGTCTTCAAGATCCTGCTGGTGCTGGAGTTCGCCCGGCAGGTCGTCGCCGGTCAGCTCGACCCGGCCGAGCGGGTGCTCGTCCGAGCCGAGGACCGGCTCGGTGGCTGGGGGGTGGCCGGCTGCGCCGACGACGTCGAGGTGTCCCTGCGCGACCTGGCGTACTTCACCATGTCGGTCAGCGACAACACGGCCGCCGACCTGCTGCTGCGCCGGGTCGGCCCGGACGTGCCGTCGATGCTCGCCGCCGAGCTGGAGCTGCCGCGCACCCGAATCGTCGGTGGCCCCCGGCAACTGGTCGAGGTGATGCTCGCCGACGTGGGCGCCCACAGCGAGGCGGACTTCGCCCGGATCTTCCCGACGCTGCCCGCCGAGCGGGTCCGCGCGATGCGCGTCTTCGACCCCGCGCACACCACCTCCAGCACGGCCCGGGAGATCACCCGGCTGCTGCGGCTGATCTGGCGGGACGAGGCCGGGCCGCCGGCCGCCTGCGCGATGGTCCGCGAGCTGATGTCCCGGCAGCTGTTCTGGACCCGGCTCGCCGCCGGCTTCCCGCCCGGCGTCCGGGTGGCCGGCAAGACCGGCAACCTGCCCGGCCTGCACCTGGAGGCCGGGGTCGCCGAGTATCCCGACGGGGGCCGCTTCGCGATCCTGGTCCACGCCCGCACCGAGCGGCTCAGCGTCCGGCGGATCGACGTGGACCTGGCGATGGGCGAGGCGGCCCGTACCGCGGTCGAGGCACTGCGCTGACCTGCGGTGATATCCGGTCGCATATCGACCGTGCCGCTGGTCGATCTTGGACAGGGCGGGGTCGACGGTGGTGGGGTGGTGCTACCGATCACCCAGCCCAACGGGGAGGACGCACCATGCCCGACAACCGTCCGTACGACCGCCGCCGCTTCCTGCGCGACGCCGCGGTGGGCGCCGCCGCCGTCTCGGCCGCCGGTCTCGGCGCCGGTGCGGCGGCC
>NZ_JBSGJR010000871.1:0-1888 GCF_053605645.1 Micromonospora sp. NPDC003776 | reverse complement strand
GCCGCCCGGTGCAGCGCGGCCAGCCCGCCGCCCAGCCCCACGGCTGCCCGACCGCTCCCCTCGACCAGGCCGTCCACCCCGAGTTCGTCGCCCGCCCGCACCGCCCAGGCGAGCGCGGTCGTCGGGCGTACGACGAGGGCCTGCTGGACGTCGTCGAGCCGGAACGCCCGGGCGAAGACCGGCCGCAACGGACCCAGGAAGCGGGCCGGGTCGGCGGCCGGGTCCCGACGCCAGCCGGCCCAGGCGACCCCCGCGCCGACCAGCAGCAGCACCAGCGGGAGCAGCAGGTTCGGTGCCAGGTGGACCAGCTCGACGGCCTCCCCGGAGGCGTCGGCCGGCACCCGGACGCGGTCGGCGAACCACGGCGCGAAGGCGGCCAGCCCGAGCAGCGCGGCAAGCACCGCCAGCAGCAGCACCGGCCAGCGCAGCACCCCCGGCGGGTCGTGCGGCTCGGCGAGCGGGATGCGGGTCGCGCCGAGGAAGGTGCGCAGCAGCAGGCGGGTCGCGTACCAGGCGGTGACCGCGACGCCGACCAGCCCGGCCAGCCAGACCAGCCAGCCCACCCAGGCCGGGCCGGGGCCGGCGTCGTCCAGCGCGGCGGCCTCGGCGGCGGCGAGCACCCCGTCCTTGCTCCAGAAGCCGGAGAGCGGCGGCACCCCGGCGAGCGCGCCGAGGCCGACCACCATGCACCAGAAGGTCAGCGGCATGCTCGCCCGCAGCCCACCCATCCGGGACATCAGCGTGGTGCCGACCGCGTGGATCACGGCGCCGGCGGCGAGGAACAGCAGCGCCTTGAAGGCGGCATGGCTGAGCAGGTGGAACAGGGCCGCGGCGGGGGCCCCGACGGCGAGCGCGCCGGTCATGTAGCCGATCTGGGAGACCGTCGACCAGGCCAGCACCCGTTTAATGTCGTCCTGAGCGGTGGCCGCGAAGGCACCGAGCAGCAGGGTCACCGCCGCCATCACCCCGAGCACCGCGAGGGCCGCCGGGGCCTGCGCGAAGAGCGGGAAGAGCCGGGCCACCGCGTACACCCCGGCGGCCACCATGGTGGCCGCGTGGATCAGCGCGGAGATCGGGGTGGGGCCGGCCATCGCGTCCGGCAGCCAGGTGTGCAGCGGGAACTGGGCGCTCTTGCCGGCGACCCCGGCGAGCAGCAGCAGGCAGGCCGCGGTGAGGATGCCGGTGGAGTGGTGATGGGCGAGCACGTCGGCGATCCGGAAGCTGCCGGCCGAGACCCCGAGCAGCGCGATGCCGAGCAGGAAGCCGACGTCACCCACCCGGGTGACCAGGAACGCCTTCATCGCGGCGGCCGGCGCCTCGGGCAGCCGCCGGTCGTGGGCGATGAGCAGGTAGGAGCAGATGCCCATCACCTCCCAGCCGACCAGCAGCAGGATCAGGTCGCCGGCCACCACCACGGTCAGCATCGCGGCGGTGAAGAGGCTGATCTGCGCCGCGTAGGGCGGGTAGCGGTGGTCCACCTCGACGTCGTCGTGCGGGCCACGCCGCAGGTAGCCGATCGAGTAGACCTGCACCGCCAGGGCCACTGCGGCGACCGCCGTGGCGACCAGCACCGCCGGGCCGTCCAGCCGGTAGCCGAGGGTGACCCGCAGCCCGCCGAGGTCCACCCAGGTGGTCGCGGCCTCGACCGGGTGGTCCACCCGGACCAGCAGGGCCACCGCCGCGGCCAGGGCCACCGCCGCGCCGGTCACGCCGAGCACGATCGCCGCCCGCCGGGCCGGATCCTCGCCGGTCGCCGCCCCGCGCGGCGACGGCGGCAGCAACAACCCGAGCAGACCGGCGAGCAGGGGTACGCCGGGCAGCGCCACCGCGAACAGTCCGGTCACTTCTCCCCCTCCGGCCGGTCGGCCCGCCGTCCGGCCGCCGGCAG
>NZ_JBSGJR010000870.1:0-1890 GCF_053605645.1 Micromonospora sp. NPDC003776 | reverse complement strand
GGTGGAGTACGACGGGGTCCGGCTGCTCAACCAGAACGACGCCCGCCCGACCGACCTGAGCGTCTTCGCCGAGTTGGGGCACCATGGCGTTCCACCGACGGTGGCGCGCGGGGGATGCGCTGGGACGGGGTCAGTGGGGGGCGGGGGCGGCGCGGCGCTCGCGGAGGGCCTGGGCGACCAGGGCGACAGTGGCGGCCGGGTGGCGGAGCACGTCGTCGGCGGTGAACCGGAGGACGATCCAGCCGGCCGCCCGGAGCGCGTTGAGGCGGGCGACGTCCTGGCGGAAGTGTGCCCGCTCCCGGTGGTGGTCGCCGTCGTACTCGGCCGCGACCCGGAGCGCCGGCCAGGCGAGGTCCACCCGGGCGAGGAAGCGGCCCCGGCCGTCGAGGACGTCGTGCTGGGCGGTGAGCGGGCCGAGGCCGGCGTCGAGCAGGAGCAGCCGGAGGCGGGTCTCCATCGGGGACTCGCTCAGCGGCTCGGCCAGTGCCAGCACCTCCCGCGCCAGCGAGATGCCCGGCCAGCCGCCGTGTGTGTCCGCGTAGGCGCGCAGGGCAGGCAGTTTGCTTGACCACCCGGCGATGCAGCAGCGCGTCGACGGCGACCAGTGCCTCGGCGCGTGGGCCTTCTCGGCCGAGGTCGAGGGCGGTCCGCAGGGCCGTGGTGACCGGCAGCCCGGCGAACCGGGTGCGATCGCTCTCCGGCAGCACCGAGCGGACGATGTGCAGGCGGGGATGCGGGCGCATCCGGGCGGCCCGGGGCAGCAGCACGCTGACCCGGGCGTCGCGGGCGAGCAGGTCGGCACCCCACAGGTACGCCGCGCTGCGCCCCGCAACGGCGGCGCCCGGCGGCAGGCGCAACGCGACCGCCTCGCACCACATCCGGTGGTCGTCCGGGCGGTAGCCGTCGCGGTGCACGTACACGTCAGGCAGGAGCCGTCGCCAGGCGGGCCAGCGGAGCATCGCCCAGGTCAGAAGTCCCTCGCTGACAGCCCTGCTGCCTCGGAACGGCAGGAACGCCAGATGGCGCGGAACCAGGGCGGGCGAGGGCATCCGGACAGCATGGCGTGAATGGACGACCACCCACAGTCCCGGTCTTCCACTCGCGACGGTGAGTGGGAAAAGTGCCGGCGGCTCTTGGCGGATCCTGGTGGACGTCGTACGGTAGGCGGCAAGTGACCCACGGGAGCCCGGTGCGTACCGGGCTGAGAGGGGGGCTGGAAGCCCCCGACCGTCGAACCTGATCCGGGTAATGCCGGCGCAGGGAGGAGTGTTGCCGTGCCGTCCCTGGGACGACTGCATCTGATCACCGACACCCGCCCCGGTCGGGACCCGCTCGCCGTGCTGTGCGCCGCCCTGCCGGTGGCCCGCGCCGACCTGGTCGTCCAGGTGCGGGTGACGGACGAGGCCAGCGACCGCGAGGCGTACGAGCTGGCCCGGCAGGTGGTCGCGCTGTGCCGGCCGTACGGGGCGACGTGCCTGGTCAACGACCGGCTGCACGTGGCGCTGGCGGTGGGCGCGGCGGGCGGCCACGTCGGGGCGGACGACCTGCCGGTGGCGGCGGCCCGCCGGGTGCTCGGCGCCTCGGCCGTGCTGGGCGCGACCGCCCGGGAACCGGTGGCCGCCGCCGAGGCGGTCGCTGCCGGTGCCGGCTACCTGGGCGTCGGCCCCTGCCACGCCACCACCACCAAGTCCGGCCTGCCCGACCCGACCGGCCCCGAGGGGGTGCGCGCGGTCGCCGGGGCGGTGGACGTGCCGGTCATCGCGATCGGCGGGGTGACCGCCGCGTCGGTGCCGGCGCTGCGCGCCGCCGGGGCGTACGGGGTGGCGGTGGTGGGGGCGCCCGGAGCAGCGCCGCGGTGGCCGCGGCCGGATCGGCGGCCTGCGAGAGCGC
>NZ_JBSGJR010000869.1:0-1911 GCF_053605645.1 Micromonospora sp. NPDC003776 | reverse complement strand
GCTCATCGTCGCCGGCCCCGGCCGCCGGGTCACCAGGCCGTCCGGATCGGCCGGCTCCGGCCGGGTCCGCTCCACCGGCGTACGCCCGAAGCCCGGCCCGCGCAGCGCGGTGACCAGCCGGGGCAGCTTGATCGCCACGTGCGTGACCAGGGCGGCGGTGAAGATCCAGGCGCCGTACCAGTGCGCGGTGTAGAAGTCGAAGCCGAACAGGTACGCGTACTGGATGTTGAGCAGGCCGGTGGCGATCTGGAACAGGATCCCGCCGACCAGCAGCAGCAGCGACAGCCGCTCCAGGAGTTGGGCGACCGAACGGGCCGGCGGCCAGTCGAAGAGCTTGGGCACCACCGACCAGAGCTTGCCGAGGACCACCGGCACCAGCACGATCCCCAGCGTCACGTGCAGCCCCTGGGTGACCCGGAACAGCCAGGCGGGCCGGGTCGGCCAGGCGAAGACCGGCGGGTGCAGCCAGCCCACGTCGCGGGGGAACGCCTGGTCCAGCCGCGGCCCGTAGGCGATCCAGTCGAGCAGCCCGGTGACGATCACCAGGGGCAGGGTGGCCAGCAGCACCGCGCCGAGCACCGAGGTCAACCAGGGCCCGCGGACCGGGCTGCGCCAGGCGCGGGCGATGGCGTCCGCGCCCGGCGGCCGGTGCCGGGCCAGCCCGTGCCACAGCGCCGCCGGGGCCGCGGCCGGCACGTCGTCGGGTGGGCTGGCGGGCACGTCTCCTCCTGTGCGTGGGGCGGTCCAGTACTCCAGCCAGACGCTAGACGCCGACGCCGGTGACCGGTCCGGTTTGCCGCATTACCGAACGCTTACCGCTCACGCCCGGCGCCGGGCATGCTGCCCGAGGCATCACGCACCCCGGCCTGACGCCGAGGTGCCGGGCATCGTGCCGGCGCGACACCGGCATGTCCCGACGGTTCAGGCGCCGTCCAGCCGTCGACCGGCCTCGGTGAGCAGACGGTCGCCGAGTTCGGTCCGGGAGTAGTGCACCTGTCGGCCGACCCGGCGCGAGGTGAGCAGCCCCGCGGCGCGCAGCGCCTGAAGGTGCACGCTGAGCGTCGGCGCGGAGAGCGCCATCTGGGTGGCGGCCTGGCTGGTCGACATCGGCAGGTCCAGCTGGGCCAGCAGGGCGGCCCGGGTCTGCCCGAGGACGCCGGCGAGCGCCGAGCCGGCCTGCGCGGAATGCGCTGCCCAGAGCCGCCCGAGGCCCCGCGGGGAGTAGCAGACGCTGGGCGGCTCGGGCTGCGCGGTGCGCACCAGCACATCCGGCCAGGCAAAGGCGCACGGCACGAGGAGCAGGCCCCGCCCGCCGCAGTCGGCGTGGCCGGCGTAGTACTTGACGACGCTCAGCGTCTGGTCGGCGAAGGTCACCGACGGGTGCAGGCCACTCATCATCCGGTGGACGCCACCATCGGCCAGGGCGTCGAGTCGGTAGGCGATGTCGTCGTTGAGCAACGCCTCGATCCGCGGCCAGTCCGGGGCGATCGCGACCCGGTGGTACGCCTCGAGCGCTTCCGTGACCGGGCCGATGCCCGCGTCCGGCCGGTCCACCAGCGCCTGGAGCAGCGCCCGCCGTCCTTCGCGGCCGGGTCCCTGCTGGGCGACCCGGTGGCCCGCCAGGTGTGCCAACTCCCGCGCCACGAGCTCCGGGTCGGCGTCGGCCACCTGCCGGAGCGCGTCGGCGAAGGTCGAGGACCGGCGGCCCGGTGGCGGCAGCAGAAAGTCGGGGAGGTAGCCCGCCGGAGGCACCAGCGCCCGCAGCAGGTCCAGCTCGCGGGTCCGGCTGCAGCGCCAGGGTGAGCGGCGGTCGGTAGGACCCCGAACGAGCCGGAGACCCCGGAGACACTGGCCGCGGTCGTGGCGCACGACCGGATCGAGCCGGTGGGCCTCGAGGTCGAGATGCAGCGC
>NZ_JBSGJR010000868.1:0-1912 GCF_053605645.1 Micromonospora sp. NPDC003776 | reverse complement strand
CTGCGTCGTGTGCGCCGCCCGCAAGCGGTGGCTCTCAACCGCTCGGGCGCGGTTGCCACTGCGGGACGCGGCGGTGGCGGTGGAGCGGGCCGAGGCGGAGCTGCGCCGGCTGGAGGAGCGCCGCGAGCAGGCCGCCGAGCTGCGCGAGCAGCGGGCCGGGCACGAGCGGGAGGCGCGGGTCGCCCGGGCCCTGGCGGGGCACCTGCGGGCCAACAACTTCGAGCGCTGGCTGCTGGCCGAGGCGCTGGACCTGCTGGTCGACGGCGCGTCGCGGATCCTGCGCGAGCTCTCCAACGGCCAGTACGACCTGGTGCACGACAAGGGCGAGTTCTTCGTCGTCGACCACCACGACGCCGGCCTGCGCCGGGGCGTGCGCACCCTCTCCGGCGGGGAGACGTTCCAGGCGTCGCTGGCGCTGGCCCTCGCCCTCTCCGAGCAGCTCGCCGGGATGTCCACCACCGCGGCGAGCCTGGAGTCGATCGTGCTGGACGAGGGCTTCGGCACCCTCGACGCGGCCACCCTGGACACCGTCGCCGCCACCCTGGAGAGCCTGGCCGCCCGGGGCGACCGGATGGTCGGCGTGGTCACCCACGTGCCGGCGCTCGCCGAGCGGATCCCGGTCCGGTTCGAGGTCCGCAAAGACGCGCGTACCGCCCGGGTGGAGCGGACGGGCCTGTGAGGGGTACGACGTGACGCGGTTCTACGTCGACGCGTGGGACCCGGCCTACGGGGCGTCGTTCGAGGCGGCCGGCGGGGGCGGGCCGGCGGCGCCGAGCAGCGCCCAGGTCGACGCCGACGTCGAGCTGCCCGCCGCCGACTGGCGGGCCGTCGGGGCCCGGCCGGACCTGGCCGCCCCGGACGTGGTGCTGCTGGTCGACGGGGTACGCCGGATCGACGCCAGCGTCTGGACCGCCGAGGACGACGGCGGCTCGTTCCCGGGCATCGCCGCCTCGTACGCGGCCGGGGTGGTCCGCTGCGACCTGGACCGCGGCGCGGCCGAGCTGGCCGGGGCGAAGGTGGGCCGGGGCCTGTTCACCGCCAGCCCGTCGGCCGAGGACGTGGTGGCCGGCGCGATCCGCTACCCGGTGCACCGGGTCGGCGGGACCGGTGAGCTGAGCAAGCTGCCGGCCGCCGTGCAGGGCCCGTTGACCGCGCTGGAGGTGGCGGTCTCCGACGCGGTCCGCACCGACGGCGACCTGCTGGTGGTGGACGGGCCGCTGCGCAGCCGGCGCAACCTGCCGCGCACCCTCGGCTACATCAAGACGCAGCACAGCCAATACCTGGACGCCCGGCTGACCGCGGTGGTCACCGGGCTGGCGCCGGGCCAACGCTGCCCGGTGTTCCGGCTGGGCACCGCGTGGGGCGGCTACTCCTGGTACCTGCGGCTGCCGGTGGCCGGCGGCGCGCCCTGGGCGGGCATCGTCCGGATGGAGTGCTCGGCCGAGCTGACCGAGGCCGAGGCGATCGAGCTGGCCGATCTCTCCCTGGTCACCCTCCCCCGGTTCGCCTCCAGCCCGTACAAGGACCCGCGGGCCCCGCAGAACCTGATCCCGATCGCGGGCCTGGAACGCCGGCTGCGCGGGCTGCTCGGCGACGCCCGCCTGCTGCACCGGGTGCTGATCGGGGCGGCCCGGGCGGGCCGCCGCTGATGGGCCGCCGGCGTGGCGCCGACCGGGTGGTCGAGCAGGTCGACACCGGGCAGGCCGAGCTGGTGCCCGACCCGGACCGGCCGGGCTCGTGGACGCTGCTGCTCGACGGCGCCCCGCAGTCGCATGTGGACCTGACCGATCCGACGCATCTGGAGTTCGAGTACGTGCGCCGGCTGGCCGCCGCGCTCGACCTGATCGCCCCGCCCGGCGCCCCGCTGCGGGTGCTGCACCTGGGCGGCGGCGCGCTGACCCGGCCCCGGTAC
>NZ_JBSGJR010000867.1:0-1913 GCF_053605645.1 Micromonospora sp. NPDC003776 | reverse complement strand
GCCGGCGACCCGGCCGGACGGTCCGGTGTGGCCCGGGCGGCCACGGGCGCCGGCACCGCCGGCCGGACCGACGCCGGGACGTCGTCGTCGAGGTCGGCGTGCCAGGCGGCGAGCATGGCCGCCACCGCGTCGCCGTCGGGCGCCGGCTCGCCCCGGCCGAGGGCGTCGAGCAGCACGTCGTCACGGGTGAGGACGTCCAGGTCCATCGCCTCGTCGCCGCCGCCCGGCGTGCGCTCACTCATGCCGCCACCTCGTCAAGGGAACCCTCGGCAAGGGTACGGAGCCGGGCCAACGCCCGGGACTGGGCCATCCGCACGGCCGCCGCCGTCATGCCGACGATGCTGCCCACCTCGTCGGCGGAGAGGCCCACGGCGACCCGCAACAGGATGATCTCCCGCTGGGTGTCGGGGAGTCGGCCCAGCAGGGCGGACAGCCGCCGGGCCAGGTCGGTCGAGACGGCCTGCTGCTCGGGGCCGGGCGCGGCGTCGGGGCGGTCGAGGGGAGCGTCGGTGGGCGTGACGGCGGCGTCCCGGACGGCCGCGCGCTGCGCGTCCGCGACCTTGTGCGCCGCGATGCCGTACACGAAGGCGGCGAACGGCGCGCCCTGCTCGCGGTAGCGGGGGAGGGCGCGCAGCACCGCCACGCACACCTCCTGGGCCACGTCGTCGGCGGTGGTGTACGCGCCACCGACCCGCCCCAGCCGGGCCCGGCAGTATCGCACCAGGCCGGGATGCACCTCGGTGAGCAGCGACGTCATCGCCGCACGGTCACCGTGGACGGCTTGCCGGACCAGCTCCGGGTCCACTGCTCGGATCATGGGGTTGCGAGGCACCTTCGTTACCGACGGGTTAAGCGCACCGTACTGAAGCCGCCTGGTTTCCGCACCTCTTGCGCTGGGTAGCGGGGTGACGCCGCAACGAAGTCGCCAGGATCGTGTTGCGAACCGGGCCGCTCCTGCGATGTCTCACTCGAAAGAGGCGATGGGAGGGTTGATGGGCGTCGAGGTGGCCGTGCAAGGGCTGACCAAGTCCTTCGGTGGGCATGCAGTCTGGTCGGACATCACCCTGACCCTGCCCGCCGGGGAGATCTCCGTCCTGTTGGGACCCTCCGGCACCGGGAAGTCGGTGTTCCTCAAGACCCTCGTGGGCCTGCTGCGCCCCGACCGCGGCTCCATCGTGATCGAGGGAAAGGACCTGCCCCGGCTCTCCGAACGCGAGCTGTACGAGGTGCGCAAGCTCTTCGGCGTGCTGTTCCAGGACGGCGCCCTGTTCGGCTCGATGAACATCTACGACAACGTGGCCTTCCCGCTGCGCGAGCACACCCGCAAGTCGGAGTCGCAGATCCGGGCCATCGTCACCGAGAAGCTCGACATGGTCGGCATGGGCGGGGCGGAGAAGAAACTTCCCGGCGAGATCTCCGGTGGCATGCGCAAGCGGGCCGGTCTGGCCCGCGCCCTGGTGCTCGACCCGCAGATCATCCTCTTCGACGAGCCGGACTCCGGGCTGGACCCGGTCCGCACCACCAACCTCAACCAGCTCATCATCGACCTCAACCAGAGCACCGACGCGACGTTCCTGATCGTCACCCACGACATCAACACCGCCCGCACGGTGCCGGACAACATCGGCATGATCTACCACGGGCACCTGGCCATGTTCGGGCCGCGGGAGATGCTGCTGTCCAGCACCGAGCCGGCGGTCCGGCAGTTCCTCAACGCCGAGCGGATCGGCCCGATCGGCTGGGCGGAGGAGAAGGACGCCGACGAACTGGCCGCCGAGGCAGCGGCCGGGATGGAGCCGCCGCCGCTGCCGCCCATCCCGGCGCAACTGTCCCCGTCGAACGGCCTGCCCCGCCGGGCGGAGCGCCCCGCGGGGCAGTGGTGCCGGGAGCACGGCGTCACGCCGCCGCCTGGG
>NZ_JBSGJR010000866.1:0-1918 GCF_053605645.1 Micromonospora sp. NPDC003776 | reverse complement strand
GCGCGCCCGGTGATCGCCCTCGACGCGCCGAGCGCGACGGCCGGCGCCAGCGGCTCCCCCACGACGACGCCCCCCGTGCAGCGGGCGGGGCGCCGGCCCGGCCAGCCCCGGATCGCGTTCCTCGGCGACTCCGTCTCCTGGTCGCTCGGCACCTACCTGCCGCAGCAGGAGAAGGTCGCGGTCAGCGTCCGGGCCGTCCAGGGCTGCGGGATCGCCCGGCTCCCGGAGCTGCGCTACATCGGCGAGCCGCACCCCAACTATCCCGGCTGCGAGCACTGGGACGACCGCTGGCAGCGGGGTGTCCGCGCCGACGACCCGGACGTCGCGGTGATCCTGCTCGACCGCTGGGAGCTGATGGACCGCAAGCTCGACGGCCGCTGGCAGCACGTCGGCGAGCCGGCGTTCGACCGGTACCTGAGCGGGGAGCTGGATCGGGCCATCGACGTCGCCGCCGCGAAGGGCGCCCACGTGACGCTGCTGACCGCGCCGTACACCCGGCGGGCCGAGCGGCCCGACGGCGGGCTGTGGCCCGAGGACGACGCCGGCCGGGTGGACGCCTGGAACCGGCTGCTCCGCTCGGCCGCCGACCGGCACGGCGCGACCGTGCTCGACCTGAACCGGCGGGTCTGCCCGGAGGGCCGGTTCAGCTGGGACGCCGGCGGAGTCCGGGTACGCAGCGACGGGCTGCACTTCACCCCGGAGGGCGTGCAGCAGTGGATCGCTCCGTGGCTGCTGCCCCAGCTCTACCGGCTGGCGGTGCGCGGGGCCTGACCGGTCAGGCCGGCAGGACCGCCGACTCCTCGGCCTCCACCTGCGCGTTCCAGGCGGCCTTGGTGGAGCGCCAGCCCTCGTCGTCCAGGCCGCGCCGCCAGTAGCCGGAGATGGACAGGTCGGCCCGGGGCACCCCGCGCTCCACCCGCAGCAGCCGGCGCAGCTCCTTGACGGAGGTGGCCTCGCCGTGCACGAAGGCGTGCACCCGGCCGGGCGGGAACTCCATCGCCCGCACCGCCTCGACCAGCGCCTCGCCCACCGGGCGACCGGCCCGGTGCAGCCAGCGCAGCTCCACCGCGCCCCGGCTGGCCAGCGGCAGCTCGTCGGCCGGGCCGTCGACCTCGACGAACACCGTGGCCGGGGCACCGGCGGGCAGCCGCTCCAGGGCGGCGGCGATCGCCGGCAGGGCGCTCTCGTCCCCGGCCAGCAGGTGCCAGTCGGCCGTCGGGTCCGGCGCGTACGCCCCGCCGGGGCCGGTGAAGAGCACCCGGTCGCCGGGGCGCAGCGCGGCCGCCCACGGCCCGGCCAGCCCCTCGTCCCCGTGGTGCACCACGTCGATGGTCAGCTCGCCCGCCGCCGCGTCCCAGGCCCGCACGGTGTACGCGCGCAGCCGCGGCCACTGCTCGGCCGGGAACTCCCGCTTGATGCCGGCCAGGTCCGTCGGGTGCGGATAGGTCACCCCGGCCGGCGGGAAGACCAGCTTCACGTAGTGGTCGGTGTACGCGCCCACCGGCAGTCCGGCCAGCTCCTCCCCGCCCAGCACGAGCCGGATCAGGTGCGGGGTGGGCCGCTCGGTCCGGACGACCGTGGCGGCGGTGAGCTTCTTCGGGCGCTCCGTCATGCCGCTTAGGCTAACCTAAGTCGCCCCCAATCCCCCACCCGGCGTCCACGCCGCCCGCCCAGCCGCGCTCCCGGTCGCCCTCGTGCCGTCACGCCCGCGCTCACCGGACACTCAAGGTCACGCTCGATCCTGGATGTAGTGGCCTCAATGCGCCCTGTATGCCACTACATCCATGACAACGCCGTTGCGTTTAGCGCCGTGAGCGGGAGGTAAGCCCTTTTTCGAAGATTGTGATGTCGGCGTGGAAGCTGTAGGTCTGCGCGGTTGGGGGATGCTGGGCGGCGTTCGGGCTGTACTTGCTGGTCG
>NZ_JBSGJR010000865.1:0-1918 GCF_053605645.1 Micromonospora sp. NPDC003776 | reverse complement strand
GCCTGGACCCGGTACGCGCTCGCCGCGCCGTTGCTCTGCGTGCGCGGCGACGGTCCCGACTGGACCCCGCCACCGGGCGTCACCTTCGCCGACTGGCTGGCCGGGGCGCTGCCCCGCCCGCCGACGACCGAGGACCTGGATTACCACGTCAGCACGCTCTTCCCGCCGGTCCGCCCGCGCGGCTATCTGGAGATCCGCTATCTGGACGCCCAGCCCGGTCGGGAGTGGACGGTCCCGCTCGCGGTGCTGGCCGCGCTCTTCGCCGATCCGACCACCACCCGCGCCGCCCTGGCGGCCGCCACCCCGGTCGCCGACCGGTGGCACCCCGCGGCCCGCCACGGCCTGGCCGACCGGGCGCTCGCCGCCGCCGCGGAATCCCTGTTCGACCTGGCCCTGGCGGCCCTGCCCACGCTGGACCTGCCGGCCGGACTGCACGACGAGACGAGCCGAGGAATCGGGCGGCGCCGCGCCGCCGCAGAGAGGAGACACCGGTGACGACGACCGAGCGGCCGGGGACCGGGAGCGAGCGGCTGCGCAGCCTGATCGCGGCCGAGCTGGACCGTACCCGGGCCCGGACCGCGCTGCTGACCGACGCGGTGGACGACGACGACCTGATGCGGCAGCACTCCACGCTGATGTCGCCGCTGGTCTGGGACCTGGCCCACGTCGGCAACCAGGAGGAGCTCTGGCTGGTCCGCGACGTGGGCGGCCGGGAGCCGGTCCGCCGGGACATCGACGACCTGTACGACGCGTTCAAACAGCCCCGCCGGGACCGCCCGGCGCTGCCCCTGCTCCCCCCGGCCGAGGCCCGCGCCTACGTGCGGACCGTGCGGGACAAGGTCCACGACCTGCTCGACGGCATCCGCTTCGACGATCGGAAGCTGGTCGAGGACGGCTTCGCGTTCGGCATGATCGTGCAGCACGAGCAGCAGCACGACGAGACCATGCTCGCCACCCACCAGTTGCGCGCCGGGGCGCCGGTGCTGGACGCACCACCGCCCCCGGAACCCCGGATGCGGGTCGGCGGCGAGGTGCTGGTGCCGGCCGGGCCGTTCACCATGGGCACCTCCACCGACCCGTGGGCCCTGGACAACGAGCGTCCGGCGCACACCGTCGACCTGCCGGCGTACGTCATCGACGCGGCGCCGGTCACCAACGGGCAGTACCGCGCCTTCATCGCCGACGGCGGGTACGACGAGCCGCGCTGGTGGAGCGGGGCCGGCTGGCGGCACCGGGTCGCGGCGGAGCTGAGCGCGCCGATGCACTGGCGCCGGGACGGCGACGGCTGGGCGTACCGCCGCTTCGGCCGGTGGTCCCCGGTCCGCGACGACGAGCCGGTGGTGCACGTCTGCTGGTACGAGGCGGCGGCGTACGCGGCCTGGGCGGGCAAGCGGCTGCCCACCGAGGCGGAGTGGGAGAAGGCCGCCCGCTGGGACCCGGCGACCGGCCGTTCCCGCCGCTACCCGTGGGGTGACGAGGACCCGGGTGCGGAGCAGGCCAACCTGGGCCAGCGGCACCTGTGGCCGGCGCCGGTGGGAGCGTACCCGGACGGCGCCTCACCGCTCGGCGTGCACCAGCTCATCGGGGACGTCTGGGAGTGGACCTCGTCCACCTTCCGCGGCCACCCCGGCTTCGTCGCCTTCCCCTACCGGGAGTACTCGGAGGTCTTCTTCGGCGACGACTACCGGGTGCTGCGCGGCGGCTCGTTCGGCACCGACCGGTCCGCCTGCCGGGGCACCTTCCGCAACTGGGACTACCCGATCCGGCGGCAGATCTTCAGCGGCTTCCGCTGCGCCCGGGACGCCCGGCCCGAGGAGGCGCACGCGTGAGTAGCCCTGTGTCAAGCCTTCACTGGTTGATCTTGGTTGAGGAGTCGTTGGAGTGCTCGGTGCTGGGTGGGGTCGTAGGCGGTGCCGGT
>NZ_JBSGJR010000864.1:0-1918 GCF_053605645.1 Micromonospora sp. NPDC003776 | reverse complement strand
GGCGACGCGTACCCCGGCAACGGTCGGCAGGGTCCGCAGCGCGTACTCGGTGAGGTCCCCGTCGTGTCGGCGGGCCGTCTCCCGGCCCACTGCGGCCGGGCCGTTACGCCCAGCGAGCGCAGCCCGGGCTGGATGAGCAGGGCCGCCGGGACCGCCACCGCCGGCACCGCGAGGAACACCCAGCGCCAGCCGAGGTGCTCCACGATCAGGCCGGCCACCGCCGGGCCGACCAGCGACGGCACCACCCAGGCCGCCGCGAACGCGGCGAAGATCCGCCGTCGCAGCTCCTCCGGGTACGCCTGACCGACGATCACGTACAGCGCGACCGAGAGCAGCCCGGAGCCGAAGCCCTGCACCACCCGGCCGACGACCAGGACGCCCATGGTCGGGGCGACGCCGGCCACGGCGAGCCCGGCCACGAACCAGGCCACGCCGTGCCACATCGGAACGCGTGGCCCCCGGGCGTCGCACCAGATGCCGGAGAGCACCATCGCCACCACGCCGGAGGCGAACGGCCCGGCGAAGGCGAGCGCGTACAGGGCCAGCCCGTCGAGGCTGCGGGCGACCGTGGGCATCGCGGTGCCGACCGCGAGGGCCTCGAAGGCCAGCAACGACACCAGCGCGACACTGCCCACGGTCATCGCCCGCAGGGGCGGGGCGAACAGGTGCGCGGGTGGGGCCGCCGGCGCGGCGGTGGCGGTCGACATGGGCTCAAGCCTCCAACCTCAACCCGGATTGAGGTCAACGGTGAGCCCCGTCTCGTCAGGCCGACTCCAGTGCCTCCCCCACACCCTTCACCACACCGGACAGGTGCTGGTCGGCGAGCAGGTGGCCGGCGGTGATCACCAGCGCCATCGGCCATTCGATCACCTGGAGCGCGGCGAGCACGCCCAGCCCCGCGTAGTAGGCGACCTTGTCCGGCGGGGGCACCGCCACCTCGCCCAGAATCGGGATCTCCATCCGCCGGCTGTACGTCCTGAGCGCCTCACGTCCCCCGTTGAGGCTCCGCGTCAGTGTGCTCATCTCCGCCTCCCCCGGATCCGACGACCACGGCGACGTCGAACGGCATTCCACCACCGGCGGGGTCCATGCAAGGCCCGGCGGGGAAACTTCCCCTGCCCCGGGGGCATAACGGACGTCACGCCGGGAAGTCGGGCCGCCGGACGGAAGGTGGGAGGCGACGATGGCGTACGGCTACGACGGAGGCAGCGGGGAGCGGGGCCGACTGCTCGGCCGTACGACTCGATGACGTCGCTCGGCCGGTACGCCGGCCTCCTGCTGTCACCGGCGGCCCTGCCGGACGTCGTCGCCCGGGTCGCTCGTACCGTCGCCACCGCCGTGCCGGACGCGGCCCGGGGTGCCGCCTCGGCGGCGTCCGAGGCGGCCCCCCACTCGCTCGGCGAGGCGGCGGAGAGCGCCGGCGTGGCCGCCACCCGGCTGGCCCGGCTCGCCGGGCTGACCCGACGGCGGGTCTGGACCCGGGACGGCCGGCACCACATCGAGGTGCACGGCGTCTGCCAGAACGGCGGGGACCGGCTGGCCCGCCAGGTCGAGGACGCGCTGGAAGGGCTGCCCGGCGTGGCCTGGGCCCGGGTGAACGCGCCCTCCGGCCGGGTGATCGTCGCGGTGGAGGAGCCGCGGCCGAAGCTGCGCGACCTGATCGCCACGGTGGCGCGTACGGAGCGGGTCTGCCCGCACGAGCCGGACCCGGAGATCCCGCCGCCGCACCCGCCCGAGGAGGGCCCGCGCACCCCCCGCACACTCGGTGCGCTGGTCTCCGACGCGCTCGGCCTGACCATCTCGGCGGCCACCCGGATCCTGCCGTTCGCCCCGGTCCCGGCCGAGGTCGCCGGCTTCCTCACCGCGATCGACCTGCACCCGAAGCTGCACGCGCTGGCCGACCGGGGGCTGCGCGCCG
>NZ_JBSGJR010000863.1:0-1918 GCF_053605645.1 Micromonospora sp. NPDC003776 | reverse complement strand
GCCCGCGCCGGCACCTTCCCCGGTGCCCGGCGCGGGCCGCCGCCGTCGTTACGGGTGACCCCTGAGCTGGGCGGATGGGCTCGTCGCCGGGCTCCGCGCGGGCGTACAGTCGATGGTCTCCCCGCCATGCGGGCGACGCCGCCCGGCCTGGTTCCCGGTCCCGGGCAGTGCGGCCCGCCGCCGGGGCACGTGTGCGGATCGGGAATGCGGGTAACCCGATCGGGTGATCGGGACGGACAGCGTGTGCGGTCGCAGTTCGGGCCCACATGTCACCGTCGGGAGTCTCCCGGCAGCCGAACGTTGTCGCGCAATTGTCGGAGCGGCAGTTAATTGCCCCGACTAATGCGACAATTCGGAACGATGGCCCGAGATTTGTGACCGCTGAATCGGTTACGCGTTGTAGGAGGTGTGGGACAGATGACGGCGCTCAACCCCGATCTACCTGCTGTCCCGCAGATATTCGAGCCCTCCCACCAGGGCATTCGTGACGCTGCGCGGTCCGACCGCTACCCGAAAGATGTTGCACAGCGTCACCGCCGAAGGTCTAGGCTGTCTGCTGTTCTCCCTGAAGATCCATCCATCTCTAGTGATCGAGAATTCGACGTGACGAGTGCGTTGACGCTGCCTTCCAGCAGCCCGCTGGCGTCGTCCTGGCCGGAGACGCCATCCGGGTCCCAACCCCTGCCCTTCGAGCTGGACCACCTGCTCGCCCTCCGGGTACCCGGGCTCATCGCCACCCGCCGTCACATCCACTCCCACCCGGAGCTGTCGGGCGAGGAGTTCGAGACGGCCGCCCTGATCCACCGGGAACTCTCCCTCGCCGGGCTGAACCCGCGCCTGCTCCCCAAGGGCAACGGCGTCATCTGCGACATCGACGGCCGCCCGGACGGCCCGGTGATCGCGCTCCGCGCCGACATCGACGCGCTGCCGCTGACCGACCCGAAGGACGTGCCGTACCGGTCCACGGTGGACGGGGTCTGCCACGCCTGCGGGCACGACGTGCACACCACCGTGATGCTCGGGGTCGGCATGCTGCTGGCCCAGCTCGCCGACCTCGGCCAGCTCGACGGCCGGGTCCGGCTCATCTTCCAGCCGGCCGAGGAGATCCTGCCCTGCGGCTCGCTGGAGGTCATCGAGGCCGGTGGCCTGGACGACGTGGTGCAGATCTTCGCCGTCCACTGCGACCCGAACCTGCCGGTCGGCAAGGTCGGCCTGCGGGTCGGCCCGATCACCGCGGCGGCCGACAACGTGACCGTCCGGCTCACCGGCCCCGGTGGGCACACCGCCCGGCCGCACCTGACGGTCGACCTGGTCGACGCCCTCGGCCGGCTGGTCACCGAGGTGCCGACCCTGGTCAGCCGCCGGGTGCCGGCCAACAGCGGGCTGCTGCTGGTGTTCGGCCACGCCTCGGCCGGCACCCGCTACAACGTCATCCCGTCCGAGGCGTGCGCCGCCGGCACCCTGCGGGTGATGGACCGCGACACCTGGGACCAGGCCCCGAAGATCGTGGCTCAGGTGGTTCGCGACGTCATCGCGCCGACCGGGGCCACCGTGGACCTGGAGTACCTGCGTGGCCGGCCGCCGGTCACCAACGACGCCCGGGCGATCGGCGTGCTCACCGCCGCCACCGCCGCCGCCCTCGGCCCTGAGGGGATCGCCGAGACCCCGCAGAGCATGGGCGGCGAGGACTTCTCCTGGTACCTGGAGCACGTGCCGGGCGCGCTCGCCCGCCTCGGGGTCGGCCGGAACGGGCCCAACGTGGACCTGCACCGGGCCTCGTTCGACGTGGACGAGCGGGCCATCCCGGTCGGCGTACGCCTCATGGTGCAGACCGCGTTGCGGGCACTGGCGGCGGCCCGCTAGGCACCGGACCACCCACCGGACCGGCCGGTCCCGGCACCATCGGGGCCGGACCGGC
>NZ_JBSGJR010000862.1:0-1930 GCF_053605645.1 Micromonospora sp. NPDC003776 | reverse complement strand
GGTCGAGCCCGGGCACGCCACCCCCGGCCGCGCCGAGGAGACTGCTCAGGTCGGTCGCGGCGGCGGCCCGGGTGCCGCCGGGCTGCACCACCCCCGGGATGGGGGCGCGCAGGGTCAACGCGTCGACGGTCGCCTTCGCCAGGTCGTACGCCTGCTGGGCCTGGAGGCGCTGCGCGGCCGAGAGCGCGCCGACGGCGCTGTTCAGGCCGGCCACACCGCGCTGCACGGCGGCGACGGCACGGTCGGCGGCGCGGGCGGCCGACTCGTACTGCTGCTGTGCCGACTGGACCTGGAGCAGCAGCGCGGAGCGCAGCTGGGGGTCGCCGATCTTCCCGGCGGCCTGGCGCGCCGCGTCGAACGCCTCCGTGGCGGCCCGGTCGGTGCCGCGTCGGCGGCCACCGAGGTCCCCGACGCCCACGCCCCGGCCGGCCCGCTTCGCGGCGCACAGCGCCTCCCGGGCCTGCTTCAGCCGGTCCTGTGCCGACGGGGAGCTGATCACCGCGAGGACCTGCCCCTTCGCCACCCGCTGTCCGGGTTGGACGCGCAGGCTGGCCAGGGTGCCGTCGGCCGGCGCGGTGAGGGTGGCGGCGGCCCGGGCGGTCACCGTGGCCGGCGCGTCGATCACCTCCGACACGGGGCTCCGGCTGACCTCCGCGACCGTGACGGGCGCCTTCTCGTCGCCGCAGGACGCGGCCGTGGTGCCGGTCAGCGCGACGACCGCGAACAGGGCGATGAGCAGGCGGGGGCGGGTGGCCGCGGGCAGCCGCGGCGGGTGGGTGCGGGCCACCCGGCCATGCTACGGCCCGTCGCCAACCGTTCGACCCGCCGTGTCCGGCGCTGCGGAGGTCAGCCGGCCACTGCCCGGACGTACCCGACGCAGTCATCGTGCAGGGCGGACCAGCGCTCGCCGAACACCTCGTCGGCGGCGGCGTCCATCGACTTCCGCTCGTCCACCACGGCCCGGAAGAAGTCGAGTACCCGCTGCTCGCCGTACCGGTCGACCAGGTGGCGGACGGCCAGGTAGCCGACGCCGTAGGCGGCCCCGACCCGGTCGTCGGCCGCGTCGTCGGCGGGGGCCAGCGAGTCCAGCCGGCCGTTCCAGCCGCCCCGGATGAGCCGGCGCACCTCCGCCAGGCCCTCGTAGCGGTCGACCGGCTGGCCGTCCGCGCCCGCGTACTCGGCCAGGCCCTCCACCAGCCACCAGCTCGACCGGTCGGAGTAGCCCCGGTCGGGCAGCGAGGCGGCGTGGGTCAGCTCGTGCCGGAGCAGGTCGTCGACGCCGGTGGGCGAGAGGCTCTGCGCGTTCAGCACCACGTCGTGGTGGCCGCCGCCGACGCCGACCGCGTACCCGGCCGTCCACTTCGGGCGGCCACCGCCGTACCACCGCTGCCACTCCGCCCGCCCGGCGTAGAACACCAGGTAGCGGTCCGGCGGAGCGCCGTCGACCGCGTACCGGTCGGCGACCCGCGCGGCGGCCTCGGCCTGGGCGAGCAGGCCGGGCAGCTTGGCCCGCTGGCCGGGCGTGGTGGCGACGACCGTCCGCTTCCCCACCGCCACCGCGAGGTCACTGACCTCCCACGGCCGAACGCCGGCCGGCCTCGCCCGGGACTCCTCGACCGCCACCAGCCGGGGCTCGTCCCCGGCCAGGCGCCACCGGGTACCGATCTCCACGGTGCTCGGCGTGCAGTTCGGCGCCACGAAGCAGTAGCCGACCCGCACCGGCAGCCGCCACTCCCCCGGCCGCCCGTCCACCGCCACCGGCAGGCCCTCGGCGGCGGGTCGCCACACGGTCACCCGGAGCGCGCGCAGGGCGGCGTACCGGCGGGTCAGCGTGGCGACGGTGCGCTCCGTGAGCCACAGGCGCCGGGCGATGCCGACGTTCGTACGCCCCTCGGCCATCAACGCGAGAACCTCCCGCTCGCGGGCGGTG
>NZ_JBSGJR010000861.1:0-1947 GCF_053605645.1 Micromonospora sp. NPDC003776 | reverse complement strand
CCGACCGCGACGGCCACCGCGACGGTACGGCCGGTCAGCACCAGCCCGCCCGCCGGCAGCGGTACGCCGAACCCGCCCGCCAGGGCACGCATGCCGGCCGCCGCGCCCACCCCGGCCGGCAGGCCGACCGCCGAGGCGACCAGCCCGACCAAAAACGCCTCGCCGAGCACCGAGCGCAGCACCTGCCCGCCGGTCGCGCCGGCCGCGCGCAGCAGCGCCAGTTCCCGGGTCCGCTGGGTCACCACGATCGTGAACGTGTTGGCGATGAGGAACGCCCCGACCAGCAGGGCCGCCGCGGCGAGCGCCAGCAGCGCCAGGTTCAGCCAGGAGACCTGATCCCGGGCCGCCCGCGCGCCGGCGGCGGCCAGGTCCCGGGCGGCCACCACCTCGTAGTCGGGGCCGAGCGCCGCGCCGATCCGCTCCCGCAGCTCGTCCGGCGCGACGCCCGGCGCGGCGACCACGGCCACCTCGGTGACGCCGGTGCCGACGCCCAGCAGCCGCTGCGCGGCCGGCCGGGTCACCAGCGCCAGGGTGCTGTTCGGCAGGCCGTCCCGGTCGCCGAAGCCGACCAGGCCCACCACTCGCAGCCGGGCGGCGGTCTCGCCCCGTACCGTGACGGTGTCATCGACGCCGATGCGGTGCGAGCGCGCGGTGTCGGCGTCGAGCAGCACCTCGTCGTCGGCGGCCGGGGCGCGGCCGGTGCGCAGCGGGAACGCGCCGACCGGCGGCGGCTCCCAGGAGGCCAGCACTGACGCGCCGCGCGGCACCACCGGCCGGCCGTCCACCTCCAGCAGGCCCTGGCCGCGCAGCAGCGGCCGGGCGGCGCGGACCCCGGGCAGCGCGGCGACGCGGTTCGCCAGGTCGGCGGGGAGGGGATCCCGGGTCACCTCGACGCCCATCGCCGAGTCGAAGGCGACGGCGTCCCGCACGGTCAGGTCGACCCCGGCGGTGGCGGTGCGGAACTGCGCGTCCAGCAGCCGCCGGGAGGTGTCGGTGAGGACCAGGCTGCCGGTGACGAAGGCGACGCCGAGCACCACGGCTAGCAGGGTCAGCGCCAGCCGGGCCCGCCGGGCCAGGGTGGTACGCAGGGTGATCCGCCACATGTCAGCACCCCTCCCCGCTCGCGGCGGCGGTCAGCCCCGCCATCCGGGACAACACCGCCGGCACGGTCGGCGCGTCCAGCTCACCGGCGATCCGGCCGTCGGCCAGGAACACCACCCGGTCGGCGTACGCGGCGGCGTGCGGGTCGTGGGTGACCATCACGATGCTCTGCCCGAGGTCGTCGACGGCTCGCCGGAGCACGCCGAGCAGCGCCTCGGCGGCCCGCGAGTCGAGGTTCCCGGTCGGCTCGTCGGCGAAGACGATCTCCGGGTCGGTGATCAGGGCGCGGGCCACCGCGACCCGCTGCTGCTGGCCGCCGGAGAGTTCGGCGGGCCGGTGCCGCAGCCGGTCGGCGAGGCCGAGGGTGGCCGCCAGGCGGTCCAGCCGCTGCGGGTCGGGCCGCCGGCCGGCGAGGGTCAGCGGCAGCAGGATGTTCTCCCTGGCGGTGAGGGTCGGCACCAGGTTGAAGCTCTGGAAGACGAAGCCGATCCGGTCCCGGCGCAGCAGGGTGAGCTGCCGCTCGCCGAGGCCGCCCAGCTCGGTGTCGCCGAGCCGGATCTCGCCGGCGTCGACCCGGTCCAGCCCGGCCAGGGCGTGCATCAGCGTGCTCTTGCCGGAGCCGGACGGGCCCATCACGGCGGTGAACCGGCCGGCGGGGATGTCGACGGTGGCGCCGTCGAGGGCGCGGACGGCGCCCTCGCCCCGGCCGTACGTGCGGACGACGTCCCGGGCCCGGGCGGCGACGGCGGTCGCCGGCGCGGGTGCGGTGCTGACGGTCATCGTGGTTCTCCTCTCGGTACGGCGGGTCAGCGGGCGGGCCGGCGCGGCTGGGCGCGGGCGTCGGTG
>NZ_JBSGJR010000860.1:0-1947 GCF_053605645.1 Micromonospora sp. NPDC003776 | reverse complement strand
CATCACCAGGACCAAGGATCAGCGGCGCGGCAACCGTCACGCCAACAAGTGTCCCCGACCCGCACTGTCAAATCACTTCAGACACGCGACACTAGTGCCCCGTCATGCAGCCCTTGAACGGGTAATCCGGGTGGCGGATCTTGGAGCGGGCGGCGAATGCGGTTTTCGGTTGGGCGCGCTGGTTGCGCCAGCGGATGTAGTCGCCGATGGCGGCATCCTGTTCGGAGTGGCTGCGGTGGTCGGTGCCGTTGAGGGCGAAGTACCGCACCGCGGCGAACTCCGCCTCGATCCAGTTCAGCCAGGACGCGTAGGTCGGCAGGAACACCAGCTCCACCTGGTTGGCGGCGCACCAGGCGCGGACCTCGGGGTGCTTGTGTGGGGAGAAGTTGTCCAGGATCAGGTAGAGGCGCTGGTCGGGCCAGCGGCGGCGCAGGGTCTTGAGGAAGCCGAGGAATTCCCGCCACCGTTTCCGGTCCCGGATGCGGTAGTGCAGGCGCCCGGTGGCCAGGTCCAGGGCGGCGATCATGTGCCGTACCCCCTGGTCACGGGTGTAGGTGGCCCTCAGCCGAACTGGTTGGCCCTGCGGACGCCAGGCCCGGCCGGGGCGGGGTTGCAGGTTCAGCGGCCCGAACTCATCCACGCAGAGCACCCGCCCGTCCGCGGGCGGGTGGTCGTAGAGGTCCAAGATCCGGCTCATCTTGGCCGTGAAGTCGGGGTCGGTGCTGGCCTTCCACGTCTTGGTGGCCTGCCATGACACCCCGCGCTCGTGCAAGATCCGCCGGAGCGTCTCGACGCTGATCGCCGCGACGTAACCAGCCGCGATCAGGTACTCGCGCAACTTGACCAGTGACCAGCAGGAGAATGGTTTGCCGAGGAAGCGGGGGTCGCACCGGGCGATGACGCAGATCCAGTCGCGGGTCTGCTCATCGATCCGTCTCGGTGCGCCCCCGCTCCATTTTGGGTCGAGTGCGTCGAACCCCCGCTCGTTGAACGCGTGGATCACGTCGCGGACGTAGTCCTCGCTGGTCTTGAGCAAGTGAGCGATGTCCGGCGCCGGCTGTCCCTGGGCGGACATCAGCACCACGATCGTCCGCCGCAGCTTCACCGGGTCCTTCGCGGTCCGGCTGATCCGCTGCAACCGCTGACCCTCGGCCATCGACACCTGCCGGACGAACACCTCCGGGCGTCTGCCCACCGGCCACCACCTCCCATAAACGTCGGGAGACAGCCTGCCCGACCCGTCCTCAGAACCGACGGATTACACGATCAACGTTCAAAGACGAGGCACTAGTGACTTCGCTAAAACGTTGAAGAAACTCGGACTACGGCAATCGGTCGGCCGGACCGGAATCTGCTACGACAACGCACTCGCTGAATCATTCTTCGCCGCCCTCAAGAACGAGCGCGTCAACCGCACCGAGTACCCCACCCGCGAGCACGCCCGCCGCGACATTGTCAGATACATCGAGATCCGCTACAATTCCCGCAGACGCCACTCAGGACTCGGCTACCGCACCCCACAACAAGCCCGAAACGAGTTCCTGAACCACCAGCTCGCAGCATGAATTAGTTGCCGGTCAGCTGTCCGGAAAACGCGGGGCACATCAACCACTATCAGCGGCTCATCGGCCTCGACCCGCAGCACCACCTGCTCGGCAAGCTTGCCGTGCTGCGCGAGGAGATCCGGCACGTCTCCGCCCGCCGTACGAACCTCAACCAGGCGCTCGCGTGGGCTGCCGCCCGTTGGGCGGTGGACCAGGCGATTGCCGCGGGCGCGACCGTGATCTACGTGGAAGACCTGCGGTCGATGGAAGCCCAGGGGATGGGCGCCACCCTGAATACGCGCCTGTCGCAGCAGGTCCGCGGGCAGATCGTCGACCGGATGCGGCACCTCGCCGCCGAGACCGGTATCGCCGTGGTCGGCGTCCCGGCCCGCAACACCTCCAA
>NZ_JBSGJR010000859.1:0-1957 GCF_053605645.1 Micromonospora sp. NPDC003776 | reverse complement strand
CGCCCCGCCGCCGGGCGGGCCGCCGGGCCCGCCGCCGGGCGGAAACCGGTCCTGATCGTCGTGGCCGGGGTGGTGACCTGCGGGTCACCCGGCCGGCCACCGCCGTCGCCGGGGTGGTGCGAACGGCCCCGCCGACCGGTTTAGCCCGGTTCACCCACCCGCCACGGCGGCCCCGGCTGAACCCCATCCGGGACGCTGCGCCAGGATGGGGCGGACACGCAGGTAGCACCCGAGGAGCTCACGATCGCCAGAAAGCCTCAACCCGAGGGCGGCCAGGCGCCGGTCGTCCAGCGGGTCCGGATCCGGTACGCCAAGCGTGGACCGTTGCGGTTCACCTCGCACCGGGACTTCGCCCGGGCCTTCGAGCGCGCGCTGCGCCGGGCCGGCGTACCGATCGCCTTCTCCCAGGGCTTCACCCCGCACCCCAAGATCTCGTACGCCTCCGCCGCGCCGACCGGCGTCGCCAGCGAGGCGGAATACCTGGAGATCGGGCTGCGCGAGCCGGTCGACCCGGAGCAGCTGCGCCAGGCCCTGGACGCCGCCCTCTCACCCGGGCTCGACGTGATCGAGGCGGTGGAGGCCACCGGCGGCAGCCTCGCCGACCGGATCGAGGCGTCCCGGTGGCGGATCGAACTGCCGGAGGTCGACCCAGCCCTGGCCGAGCAGGCGGTGGCCGCGTTCCGGGCCGCCGGGGAGGTCCCGGTCGAGCGGATGACCAAGCAGGGCCGCCGGACCTTCGACGCCCGGGCCGCCGTCATGAGCATCGATGTGTTGCCGGAGTTGGAGACGCCTTCCGGGGTGGTGGCCGTACCGTGTGCGATACTCGAAGTGGTCGTGCGGCAGGTCACCCCGTCCGTACGGCCCGATGACGTCCTTTCCGGCCTCCGCGTGGTGGCCGCCCTGGAGCCGCCGGTCGCCCCGAGGGTGATCCGGCTGGCGCAGGGCACGCTGACCGCGCAGGGCGAGATCGTCGATCCGTTGGATGCGGATCGCGACGGGGCAGCCATCGGAGAACGCTGACCGTCGGTCAGCGTTCTGGCAGGCAGACTTCGGCGGTCGCGCGCCTGCGCGTCCGGCGGAAACACCTTTTGCGGCGACCCTGCGTGGCAGCGCTCACCCGCGCCCGGGGCAGCCAGAACTGGAGAACGTCCATGCTCGAGAACGAGCCCGAGGGCGGCGAACGGACCGGCGCGGAACCGGCCGAGGCAACCGCCACCAGCAGCACCGAGAGCACTCCCGAGGCCACGAAGCCGGCCCGCAAGCGGACCAGCCGGCGCAAGACGGCCCCGCTCAACCAGCCGGAGCAGACTGAGGCGCCGGTCGACGCCGCCGCCGGTGCCGGCGCCCCCAGCGCCGAGTCGCCCCAGGCCGAGGTGTTCGCTCCGGTCGCGGGTGAGTTGGAGGTCGCCCCGAAGACCACCCGGCGACGCCGCAAGGCGACCCCCGCGAAGGCGGAGGCGGAGCCCCTGGCCGCCACCGACGCGGAGGCGGCCGGTGCGGAGGTCGTCCCGCCGGTCAAGGTGACCCGGACCCGTCGCCGGAAGGCCACCTCGCCGCCGGCCGAGATCCCGCTGGAGGAGTCCGCGACCGAGGCGCCGGCCGAGGCCGCCGTCGAGCCGCACGCGGTGGCCGAGCCGCAGGCGGACGTCGAGGGCGCCGAGCCGTCGGCCGAGGTGTCCGCGCAGCCCGCCGGCGAGGACGCCGAGGGGGAGGACGCCGAGGGGGAGCCGACGCCCGAGGAGTCGGGCGCCCGGGCGGACGAGCAGTTGCCGCTCGACGAGGCCACCCTGGCCCGCGCCGGGGGGCTGGCGGACCGGACCGGCGAGGTCTCGCCGGGGGCCGCCGTGCCGGCGGACACCGAGGAGCCAGCCAGCCTTCCCGATCTCGGTCGAAGCCACCATCGCTGCTTGACAGCTACGCCCATCGGATGTCTTGTGTTGGCTGCGATGCCGCATCC
>NZ_JBSGJR010000858.1:0-1957 GCF_053605645.1 Micromonospora sp. NPDC003776 | reverse complement strand
GCCCGACGGCGATCGCCGCGCCGAGCCGGCCGACCCCGGTGACCAGCACCCGGGCGGTGCGGCGGCGCCGCACCACCTGGGCGGGCGTGGCCGGTGGTCCGGGCACGGCCAGGGAGAGGGCGTCCGCCTCGCCGGCGAGCCGGGCGCGGACCGGCCCGGCGAGGTCGCGGGGGAGCAGGCTGTGCGCCGGTACGACGAGCCCGGCGGCCCGGAGCGTGTCGAGCAGGAGCCGGGCCTCCGCCGGGGGCACCTGAACCGTGGCGGCGTCCGCCAGGACGGCCCGCTCGCTGCGGCTGCCGTCCAGCAGGTCCAGCAGGTGGGCGGCCCGCGGATTGGCCAGTTCCAGCAGCACCGCGCGGCCGGGCTCCACCCCGAGCTGGAGGGTGTGCCGGTCCCGCCAGAGGCGGGCCAGGCCGGGCAGCAGGGTGGGGCGAGGGAGGGGAGTCGGGTGCGTCATGCCACGAATCGTGACCGTGTCCGCGCTCTCCGTCGATCGTTGTCCACAGGTGCGCCCGCCTCTGTCCAGGGTTGTCCACAGGAAGGGGCGGGGTTGTCCACAACCGGCCGGTAACCGGAGTCGGTGAACCGACGGTCCGGGCCGAGACGCGTGGGGGGAGGGGCGGCCGGCGGCCACCCCTCCCCCCACGGGACCCGTACGGGTCAGACCTTGGCCTTGCCGAGGATGCGGTTCACTGTTGTGCCGCAGACCGGGCACTTGCCCTTGGCCATGTTCATGCCGGTCTTCGAGACCTCCACGTGCCCCTCGAAGTCCCGCTTCTCCTTGCACTTCACGCAGTAACCGTTGTAGGTCTGGGCCTGGTCGGCCACGGTAGCCCTCCTCGTCTCGTCCGCCGGACACGCCGTCCCGGCGGGTTTCCCTGCGGCGGGCCACGCGGGGCGCCGACGCCGGGGGGTTCTCGGCGGCCACGCTCGTGACCGCTGGTTGGCGGACCCTACCCAGGTATGGGCGGTTCCATGTCAGCTGTGCGCCGACTCTGTGAGCTAGTCGACGTCGAGAGTGTGCATGCCGCATTACGTCGGATAAGTCAGTTTGGCGGGGACACGCCGGGTGAATGCGCTCAGATCCCCCTTCAGGGCGCCCCCGCGCGACGGCGCGTCCGTAGATCACTTAACGTGGGTGCCGGCGCCGAGGTGACGCTCCGGAGTGTCGTACGGGTCTCCCGCAAAGAAATTTTTCAGGACTCCTGACGACCAACCCCCATTTTCCGGGCGCGTGTCGTCGTGTTGACTCTTGCGGACCCCTGGTCAGTACGCATTAGCTTCTCTTCGTGACAGTCATCCGAGGCTGCGCGGGTCAGTGATGGCCGCCACGCGGAAGCCCGTCGTCGAGGTGCGGCGCAGTCAGCGCCGGCGACGGACGGTGTCCGCGTATCGGGATGGTGAGCGGGTCGTGGTGCTCATCCCCGACCAGTTCTCCCGGGCCGAGGAGAGCGAGTGGGTCGACCGGATGCTGGCCCGGCTCGCCGCCCGGGAGGGCCGGCTGGCCCGCTCCGACGCCGAGCTGCTGGCCCGGGCCACCCGGCTGATCGACCTCTACCTTCCCGAGTACGGCGCGGCGGCCGTCCCCGCCAGCGTCCGCTGGGTCACCAACCAGAACGGCCGCTGGGGCTCCTGCACCCCGGCCGACCGCACCATCCGGATCTCGCACCGGATCCAGGACATGCCCGACTGGGTGGTCGACTACGTGCTCCTGCACGAGCTGGCGCACCTGATCGTGCCCAGCCACAACGCCTCGTTCTGGGCCCTGGTGGGCCGCTACCCGAAGACCGAACGGGCCCGCGGCTACCTGGAGGGTGCGGCCGCCGCCAGCGGCGTCCCACTGACCGACTGACCGCCCGTTCGCCTCGGCACCCCGGCGGCCCGGGGCGCGGGGGGGCAGAAATTACCGGGAATTTGGTCCGCCCCCCCCCCCCCCGGCCCCCCCAACCCGCAATTT
>NZ_JBSGJR010000857.1:0-1963 GCF_053605645.1 Micromonospora sp. NPDC003776 | reverse complement strand
GGCCAACGGCCCGGCCGCCGGGCCCTGCTCGCCGCGCTCACCGCGCCGCTCGGCGTCGCCCTGGTGGTGCTGCGGCCCGGCGCCGGCCTCGACCCGCTCGGGCTCACCGCCGGGCTCGCCGGCACCGCCGCGATGGCCGCGGGACTGGTGCTCACCCGCCGCTGGGGGCGGCCACCCGGCGTCGGCACCCTCGCCGCCACCAGTTGGCAACTGATCGCCGGTGGCCTGCTGATCGCGCCGGTCGCCGCCGCCGTCGAGGGCGCGCCGCCCGCCCCGGACGGGCCCGCCCTGCTCGGGTACGCCTGGCTCGGGCTGGTCGGCACCGCGCTGGCGTACGCGCTGTGGTTCCGGGGGGCGGCGCTGCTGCCGGTCACCCGGGTGTCGGTGCTCGGCGCGCTCAGCCCGCTCACCGCCGCCATGCTCGGCTGGCTGGTGCTGGACCAGGCGCTCAGCCCGGCCCAGCTCCTCGGCTTCGCCGTGGCGGTGGGCGCGATGGTGCTCGGCCAACTCCCCGACCGCGTCCCGGGCAGCACCGATCGACTCCCGGGCCGGGCCGGCCGGCGGCGCGGGCCGGATCAGCCGGCGGAGTTGGCGGGGTCGGCCGGGCCGGATGGGCCGGCGGAGCCGGCGGGGTCGGCCGGGCCGGCGGAGCCGGCGGGGTCAGCCGGCACGGAGGCGGGGCAGCTCGGTCGCCGCGTCGCCCCACTCGGGCAGGGCGCCGGGCGGTAGGTCGGCCATGGCGGCGCGCGGCAGGACGAACCGGTGCACCGCCGCGGGGCCGGCCGCGTACGACCGGTCGAGCAGCCAGCGCACCTCGTCGACGGTCCAGCCCAGCCCGGACCGGCCGGCGATCTCCCGCAACAGCCGCACCCCGACCCGGGTGTCGTCGTCGTAGAAGCGCACGCACCAGTGGTGCGCCCACATGCCGAGCGCACGCACGCCCGCCGCGTCCAGCGAGCCGGCGAGCCGGCCGCAGGCGGTCTCGGCGAAGGCGCGCCCCGGGTCGTCGGCCCGGTCCCGTTCGATCGCGCCGTACGCGGCCGGCGCCACCACCCGCATCCGGTCGTAGAAGCCCTGCACCACCGCGCGGTCCAGCCGTATCCGCCCGGACCGCATCAGCGGGCACCTCGCCCGGCCACGCTCGCCATTCCCCGCACCCTTTTCTTGAGTTGGTGGCGGGACCGTACCGACCACTACCGACACTTTGCGCGGCGGAATCCGTTGCGGCGTCAGGGATAGCTGGCCTGAGCTGGGGCGTCTGTATCAATGACAGACAACAACGGGAGGGTGGGTGGACGAGGACGACCGGGCCCGGCTGGCGCAGTTCGTGGCCAGCCGTACGCCGGCGTTGATGCGGGTCGCGTACCTGCTCACCGGCGACCGGCACGCCGCCGAGGACCTGTTCCAGTCGGCGCTGGCGAGGACCATCCCGAAATGGCGCACGCTGCGGCACGCCGACCCGGAGGGCTACCTGCGTGCGGTCATGTACCGGGAGCAGGTGAGCTGGTGGCGGCGGCTGCGGCGGCGCCGGGAGACACCGCTGACCGGCGCCGACGAGGCGGTCCAGCCGGACCCGAGCGGCGGCACCGACGTACGCCTGGCGATGCGCGCGGCCCTGCGGCAGCTGCCGCCGGCCCAGCGCACGGTGCTGGTCCTGCGCTATTACGAGGACCTCACCGAGACCCAGGTGGCCGAGGCGCTGGGCTGCACGGTCGGCACCGTGCGCAGCCGTACCCACCGGGCGGTGGTCCGGCTGCGCCAGATCATGCCGGACGTCGAGCTTCTGGAGGTACGGCAGTGAGCAGGACGTTCGAGAACCTCATCCGCACCACCCTCTCCGAGCTGGCCGAGGAGGCACCGATCGTGCAGGACCAGTTGACCCCGGCGGAACGCCGGGCCCGGAAGCGCCGCCGCACCGCCGTGACGCTCAGCGTGGCGGGGGTGGTGGCCGCCGTGCTCGTCG
>NZ_JBSGJR010000856.1:0-1970 GCF_053605645.1 Micromonospora sp. NPDC003776 | reverse complement strand
CTGCCCGCGGCGCCGGCCCAGGCCGCGTCCGGCAGACCGAGCCCGGCGTACGGGGTCAGCACCGCCGCCGCACCGCCGAGGCCGCCGGCCAGGACGCTCCAGCGGCGCGCGGAACGCCGTAGCCGGCGCAGCCGGCGGAAGTGTCGTGCCCGCTCGTCCGCCATCGTCCCCTCCCCGCTTCTCAGCCGGTGGCGCTCTCCCCGGTGCCGCGCTCCCGGCTCATGCTCGCCCGGATCTCGTCGAGCCGGGCGGCGGCCGCCGGGTCGGCGGCCTGCTGCGGCTGCCCCACGGCGGGGCGGTCCTGCCGTCCGGCGAGCTGCTCACCGGCCATGCTCGACCGGATCTGCTCCAGTCTCGCCGATCCCGCCGAGTCGAGGGTCGCCTTCTGGATCTCCAGCATCCGGCCTTCGACCGAGTTGCCGGCCAGCTCGGCCCGGCCCATCGCGTCGGCGTACCGGCGTTCGATGCGGTCCCGGACCTCGTTCAGTGACGGGGTGCTGCCGGGAGCGGTGAGCGCGGACATCGACTCCAGCGAGCGGGCCACGGTCTCCTGCATCTTGGCCTGCTCCAGCTGGCTGAGCAGCTTGGTGCGCTCGGCCAGCTTCTGCTGGAGGATCATCGAGTTGTTCTCGACCGCCTTGCGCGCCTGAGCGGCCGCGCCGAGCGCCTGGTCGTGCAGGGTCTTGAGGTCCTCGGTGGCCTGCTCGGCGGAGACCAGCTGGGTGGCCAGGAGCTGGGCGGACTGCTCGTAGCGGCCCGCCTCGGTCTCGTCACCGCGGGCGCGGGCCTGGTCGGCGAGGACCAGGGCCTGCCGGGCGTTCGCCTGGAGCTGCTCGACCTCGGACATCTGCCGGGACAGCTTCATCTCCAGCTGGCGCTGGTTGCCGATGACCGCGGCCGCCTGCTGGACCAGCGCCTGGTGCTGCCGCTGGGCATCCTCGATGGCCTGCTGGATCTGCACCTTCGGGTCGGCGTGCTCGTCGATCTTCGCGCCGAAGAGCGCCATCAGGTATTTCCAACCCTTGACGAACGGGTTCGCCATCTCCGCGTTGTCCCCTCAGTAGCGTCGCGCCGCCTCGACCGGGCCGGGGTCGACCGGTGGGTCGCGCGGTGTGCCTCCATCGTCCCAGGCGTACGCCACCGTGGCACCCGGACGACCCTGATCAACAGTACGCGGCGGTCGCCACCACGGACCACGTCGCGATGCGCCTGGTCAGGCGGCGCAGACCACGTCCCGCTCGGCCGGGCGGACCCGGGTGCTGCGCAGCGTCGCCTTGAGCGGCCCGTCCTGCCGTACCTGGACCGCCACCGACCCGTCGGAGGCGACCTGGCGGACGCCCCGGTTGGTCGCCTTGCGGACCGCGGCGGGCGCCACCCGCGCCGGCTCGACCGGCTCGTCGGGCACCGGCACCAGCACGTCCGGCATCTGCTCGGCCAGGGCGACGGTGTCGCTGACCTCGCGGAGCAGCTCGGAGAGGCGGGCGCCGAGCGCGTCGCAGATCGCGGCCAGCAGCTCGCTGGACGGCTCCTTCTGGCCGCGCTCGATCTCGGAGAGGTAGCCGAGGCTCACGTTGGCGGCGGAGGAGACCTCCCGAAGGGTGCGGTGCTGCCCCTGCCGGCGCGCCCGCAGTGCGTCACCGATCACCCGGCGTAGCAGGACCATCGCACCTCCCCCTGACGGGACCACCATCTCCGGCCGACCGTACCGCGTCCGAGGCGGTCAGCCGCCCCCGACGCCGGCGTCGCCCGCCGGAGCCTTCCCGCAACCGTACCCGCTGCGGGCCCCGCCGACATCCCGCCCCACCCCTCGAATTGCGCGGTTCCGGCCACGGCGACCGTTCCGGGCCGGACGGGCGGCGCGCCCGGAGTCGGGCGCGCCGGGCCCGGGATCACCGTCGGCCCGCCATGGGGTACGAGCTGGTCGCCCCGGCCGAGCACGCGCTCGCCGTGTGGGACGCGCTCTTCGCCGC
>NZ_JBSGJR010000855.1:0-1977 GCF_053605645.1 Micromonospora sp. NPDC003776 | reverse complement strand
GGGACGGGCGGGCCGCGGGGACGGGCGGGCCGCGGGGACGGGAGGAAAGCGGTGTCCCGGTGCCGGGCGCGCGCGGATTGTTGACGCATCGAGGTGGGCTGATCAGAATGGGCGGCGGAGCCAGGTTCCGACACCGGCACGAGGGCACCGACGGCTGATCCCGCCGTCGGAGAACGCCGGTGCTCCCCCCGCGAGCGGCCGTCCACGTGACCGGCCCGGCGCGCGCTGTCCGCGTACTCGATGACGAGCGGGCCGTCCCCCCTGGTCTCACCGTCCGCGGCGGCCGCCCGCCGCGGGCATCCGAAGTGGAGCAAGCATGCACCGACCCACCGCCCTCGGCGGCGCGCTCGCCGCGCTCGCCACCGCCGCGGCCGGCGTCCTCGTCGCCGCCGCCGTCAGCACCACCCCGGCCGCCGCCGCGACCGGCGGGACCGGCACCGGCTACCTGCACACCAACGGCAACAAGATCGTCGACAGTACGGGAGCCACGGTCCGGCTCACCGGCATCAACTGGTTCGGCATGGAGACCGACAACAAGACCTTCCACGGTCTGTGGTCGAGCAATCCGTGGCGCAGCCAGCTCGACACGATGGCCCGGCTGGGCTACAACACGCTGCGCATCCCGTACTCGAACGACGCGCTGAAGCCGGGGGCGACGGCCACCGGGATCAACGACTTCGTCAACCCGGACCTGGTCGGGCTCTCCCCGCTGCAGATCCTCGACAAGGTGATCGACTACGCGGGCAGCAAGGGAATGCGGGTCATCCTGGACCGGCACCGGCCCACCTCGGCCGGGCAGTCGCCGCTCTGGTACACCTCGACCGTCTCCGAGGCGACCTGGATCAACGACTGGAAGACCCTCGCCCAGCGGTACGCGAACAACCCCACGGTGATCGGGGCGGACCTGCACAACGAGCCGCACGCCGAGGGCACCAACCCGGCGGCCACCGGGGCCTGCTGGGGCTGCGGCGACACCACCCGGGACTGGCGGCTGGCGGCCGAGCGGGCCGGCAACGCGATCCTCGGGGTGCAGCCGAACTGGCTGATCTTCGTGGAGGGGGTGAGCTGCCCCAGCGGCGGCCTGTCGAACGTCTGGGACAACGACCCCAGCAACGACGAGGACTGCGGCTGGTGGGGCGGCAACCTCTCCAAGGCCGGCCAGTACCCGGTCCGGCTGAACGTGGCCAACCGGCTGGTCTACTCGCCGCACGAGTACGCGACCTCGGTCTACCACCAGGCCTGGTTCGACGACCCGACGTACCCGGCGAACATGCCGGGGATCTGGGACAAGTACTGGGGCTACCTCTACAAGCAGAACATCGCGCCGATCATGATGGGCGAGTTCGGCACCACCCTGCAGGACCCGAAGGACAAGGTCTGGCTGCAGAATCTGATGGCGTCCACCGGGACCGGGGTGAACGGGATGTCGTTCACCTACTGGTCGTGGAACCCGAACTCGGGTGACACCGGCGGCATCGCGAACGACGACTGGACCACGATCAACCAGGCCAAGCAGGACATCCTCCAGCCGTACCTGATCCCGCCGGTGGGTGGCGGCGGCACCACCAGCCCGTCGCCGACCGGCACCCCGAACACGTCGCCGACGCCGACCACGCCCGCGCCGACCACACCCGCCCCGACGGGCGGCTGCACGGCCACGTACAAGCAGGTCAACGCGTGGGCGGGCGGGTTCCAGGGCGAGCTGACCGTGAAGAACGCCGGGACCGCCACGCTGAACCCGTGGTCGGCGAGCTGGACCTGGCCGTCCGGGGTGACCCTGGCCAGCGGCTGGAACGCCACCGTGACGCAGTCCGGCACCACGGTCACCGCGGCCGCTCCGGACTGGGCGAAGACGCTCGCGCCGGGCGCCTCGGTGACCATCGGCTTCACCGCCAACGGCGCGGCCTCCGCGCCCGCCTCGGTGAAGCTCAACGGCACCGCCTGCTGAGCCGCGACGGCCGGGGCCTCCACGGTGAG
>NZ_JBSGJR010000854.1:0-1981 GCF_053605645.1 Micromonospora sp. NPDC003776 | reverse complement strand
GGCCACCCCGATGGATTGGCCGGGCGTGAACCTCAACAGGTAATTGGGCCGCACCGTCAGCACCGCCACGTCGAACGTCCGCTGCTCGTGGCTGACGATCTCCGCCTCCCACCACGGGGGGTCGACCGCCTCAGCCTTCTCCGCAGCCTCGATCATGACCTGCGCGATCAGCGCGTAGGCGTCGGCCCAGTCCTTGGCGAGGTCGTCGGTCCACGCATCCCGCAGGAAGTGCCGCAGCGTCGCGAGCAGCGCCTCCCCGACCGCCGGGTAATGCTCGGCGCGCACCGCGTACTTGCGGTGGTCCGCGCCGAGCTGCTGGAGGAACTCGACGAGCCGGTCGAGCTGGTCGACGTGGGAGACGATGTGCCCCAACGCGGACACCAGCTTGTCCCGCTGGCCGGCCATGTTCGTCGGGAACATCTGCCGGGTCTCGGGATATGCCAGGAACAGGGTGGAGTAGAAGTAGATCGGTACCTGCTCGCCGTGCGCGGCAACCAGGGACCAGCTTTCCTTGAGCCGTGCCGCTTCCATGCTCAGACGATCTCCGGCTTGGCTGAGGTCACCACTTGGTCCCGCGCCGCGCCACCGCTTCGCTCGTAGTGGGACAAGCGGTTCTCTTCGGTAACCGTCACGGTCATTCCTCCAAGTGCAAGGGTTCGCGCGCTTCGACGCGGAGGGGGCAGGCCTATCGGTGCGATGGCGGCAATCCACGCCCCATCGGCACCTATCAGGCCGTGTCGGAACATAGCGGGTCGCCCCCGGTCTCGCTCACCCCGGTGGGAGCAGGTCTGGGCCGGCTGCTCGGGAACGTGTCCTTATCGGGGATTCGCCTCCAGCGCCCGTCGGCGGCTGAACTGGGTACCGGCACCCGCGGCCACGCCCCGCTGGCCACCGCCCGAGCTGCCCGTCGGTCGGCCGCACGGACTGCTTGGTACGCCTTACGTCAAGCTGGTCGACGCCCGGCGATCGGAGGTCAGCGACGGCCGACGCGGCAGATGGACCGAGTGTGCGAACCACGGCGGGGACCGCTCCCACCGCGAGCGGTCGATGATCACCCATCAGGGCTCCTCTGCAGTCTGATGATGCCGGGGCCGTGCCGATGCTGGACACCTCTCGTGCAGACATCGGCGTGGAGGTCTGCCGTGCAACAAAGCCGACCGCGGCGGGGTCGGCGTCAACGGCCCCGAGCTTGGCTTGACCGCCGAACGAAGCAACCGCGCCAGGGCGGGAGGGGTGACCAGGCCGGCGCGGGGCGCCGGGTCGACCGTCGGCGATGTTGTCGTACCCGCTGTGCGGCGGCTTGAGCTGAATAGCCATTTGAATAGCGGTTGTGCTGTTTCGATCTGCAACACCGCGCGCAGCATGGAGCCGCTGGCGGTTATGGTTCTGGGAAAGGGTGGACGGGCGGAGGCACCTGGACGTGGAAGAACACGGGACTCATGGGTAACTTCACCATCAGCACGTCCCTTGCCGCCGACGGCAGCACGCTGCTCCACGTCGGCGGGGAAATTGACATGGCCACGTCCGCCGAACTGCTCGCCGCAGTTGTGAACGAGGTCACACGACGACGCCCACCCAAACTGGTGGTGGACATGCTGCGGGTGACCTTCATCGACTCCAACGGCTTGGGGACGCTTCTTGCCGCCCACCGAACCGCCCAGCAGTTCGGCACTGCATTAGTCGTACGCGAACTCAGCGATTTCCTACAACGGCAGTTGCGCGTGGCCGGCGTCTACGACACCCTCACCCGGGGCCACTAGCCGGCACCCATCGCGGATTGACGAACAATGGATGACGATTCGTCACCAGCGCGGCAGCAGGCGATCAGAGTCATCACCATTGACTACGCAACCGCGAGACGCGATGGACCCCCGCATCGCCCATCGTTGACGTTGATCGGTCAGGTGTTGACGCTCTTTCGGTCAGCGGCGGCCGGTCTCGGCCGACTGCCTGTTGGAGCGCCGCGGAACGGCCTTCGAGC
>NZ_JBSGJR010000853.1:0-1982 GCF_053605645.1 Micromonospora sp. NPDC003776 | reverse complement strand
GGTCGCGCCCCGCTCAGCCCTCGGCGAGCACCTCGCGCAGCCGGCCGGCGAACGCCGCCGGCTCCTCGGCGAAGCCGATGTGCCCGCCGGGGAACATGGTCGGAGCCGTATCCAGCGCGGCGGCGAGCGCGCGCGAGGTGCGGTCGCAGACCTGGTCGGTCGACGCCTCGCCGAGACCGACCACGACCTGGGTCGGGCCGTCGCGCAGGGCGGCGAGGTCGGGCCGGAACCGGGTGGTCCCCCGGATCATGTGCACGTACTGGAAGTGCTCGTCGGCGGCCGCCTGCGGCTCGGGCTCGCCGCCGTACATCGCCAGGACCAGGTCCTCCGGCAGGTGGATGTTGGCGTTGGCGAGGAACGCCCGGCCGGCCCCGAGCCGGTCCCCGGCCAGGTAGGTGGCGATCATGTCGTCCTCCCGGGCCAGCAGCTCGGCCCGGTCCGGCAGCAGCCCGAGCAGCGGCGGCTCGTGGGCGACGACGGTGTGCACCCGCTCGGGGTACGCCTGGGCGAGGGCGAGGACGGTCACCGCGCCACCGCTGGAACCGAGCACGGCGGCCGGGCCGGCGTCGAGGTGGGCGAGGAGCCGGGACAGGTCGTCGGCCCGCAGTTCCGGCGTGGAGTCCTGGTGCGGGTCGTGCAGGACGCTGCGGCCGATGCCGCGCGGGTCGGTGGTCAGCACGGTGTGCTCCGCGGCCAGCAGGTCGGCCAGCGGCGCGAAGGCCGCGGCGTCCATCGGCGCGGCGACCAGGGCCACGACGGGCCCCTGTCCGCGTACCTCGTAGTGGAGCCGCCCGTCGGGGACCGCCAGGGTGCCGGTCGTGACGTGCGCGGTGGGAGTGCTGCTCATCGGGGTCCTCCGGTTCGTGGCGAATGAGCCGTACACCTTCCAGACCCCGCCGGTGCGGCAGAATCGTCGCTCGTGAGCGTCATTCCCTCGACCGCCGCCGGCGCCGGGGAGCCGGCCGCGGTCGACCAGGCCGCCTTCACCGCGCTCGTCGCACCGCTGCGCGGTGAACTGCACGCCCACTGCTACCGGATGCTCGGCTCGGTGCACGACGCGGACGACGCCCTCCAGGACACCCTGCTGCGCGCCTGGCGGGGGCTGCCGGGCTTCGCCGGACGGGGCTCGCTGCGCTCGTGGCTGTACACCGTGGCGACCCGCGTCTGCCTGGACGCGATCACCAGCCGCGGCCGGCGGGCGCTGCCGGTCGACCTCGGTCCGGCCAGCCAGCACGCCGTCCCGGAGAGCCGCCCAGACCGGGACGTCGCCTGGCTCGGCCCGTACCCGGACGCCGGCCTCGCCGCCGCGCCGGTCGCCCCGGACGCCCGGTACGAGCAGCGCGAGGCGGTCGAACTGGCCTTCGTGGCCGCGATGCAGCACCTGCCGGGCAACCAGCGGGCCGCCCTGCTGCTCTTCGACGTCCTCGGCTACTCGGCGGCCGAGATCGCGGCCATCATGCGGACCACGACCACCTCGGTGAACTCGGCCCTGGCCCGGGCCCGCCGCACCCTCGCCGAGCGGACGCCCGCCGTCACCCAGCAGCGTGCCCTGCACACCCTCGGCGACGCCCGCCTGCGGGAGGTCGTCACCGGCTACGCCACCGCCCTGGCGGCCGGCGACGGCGACGCCCTGATCGCCCTGCTCACCGAGGACGTCACCTGGTCGATGCCGCCGCTGCCGCACTGGTACCAGGGCATCGGGGCGGTGCTGGACTTCGCGCGGTCCGGGCCGCTCGGCCCGTGCGGCAGCTGGCGGCACCTGCCGGTCGGCGCGAACGCCCAGCCCGCGCTCGCCTCCTATCTGCGCCGGGGCGCGGCCGGTCCGTACCTGCCCTGGTCGATCGACGTGCTGACGCTGCGGGACGGCCGGATCGCCGGGATCACCTCGTTCCTGGACGCCGCCCAGTTCGCGGCGTTCGGGCTGCCGGCCGCGCTCCCGCCGGAACCGGGACCCCGTCAGGCGGCGGGGGCGGCGCCGGCGG
>NZ_JBSGJR010000852.1:0-1982 GCF_053605645.1 Micromonospora sp. NPDC003776 | reverse complement strand
GCCGCCGCGCGGCACGCCCGCGCGGGTGCGCGCCCACGGCGCGCGGGCTGCTAGCGTTCAGGCGTGTCGCGGACCCGTACCGAACGCCTGGTCAACCTGGTGATCTGTCTGCTCTCCACGCGACGGTTCCTCACCGCCGCGCAGATCGCCGCGACCGTGCCCGGCTACGAGCACGATCCGGACGACGTCAAGGACCACGAGGCGTTCCAGCGCAAGTTCGAACGGGACAAGGCGGAGCTGCGCGAACTCGGGGTGCCCCTGGAGACCGGCACGGCCAGCGTCTTCGACGCCGAGCCCGGCTACCGGATCGCCCACCGCGCGTACGCGCTGCCGGACATCCCGCTGGAACCGGACGAGGCCGCCGCGGTGGGCATCGCCGCCCGGCTGTGGCAGCACGCCGGCCTGGCCACCGCCGCCTCCTCCGGGCTGGCCAAGCTGCGCGCCGCCGGCATCGACGTCGACCCGCAGGCGACCCTCGGCGTGGAGCCGATGGTCACGGTCGACCCGGCGTTCGCGCCGCTGACCGCCGCCGCACGGGACCGCCGGGAGGTCAACTTCGACTACCGGGTGCCGGACCGGGACGCCCCGACGCGCCGCCGGGTGCAGCCCTGGGGCGTGGTCTGCTGGCGCGGCCGGTGGTACGTGGTCGGGCATGACCTGGACCGGGCGGCCACCCGCTGCTTCCGGCTCTCCCGGGTGGTGGGCGCGGTCCGCACGACCGGTGAGCCGGGGGCGTACGAGCCGCCCGCCGGGGTGGACCTGATCAGCCACGTGGCCCGCTGGTCCGGGCCGGTCGAGCGGACCGGGCGGGCCACCGTGCTGGTCGCTCCGGGGCGGGCCGCCGGGCTGCGCCGCTGGGCGGTGCAGTGCACCTCGGGCCCGGACGGCGACCGACTGGTGCTGCCGTACGCCGACGCGGAGTTCCTCGCCGGCCAGCTCACCGGGTACGGCCCGGACGTGCGGGTGCTGGACCCACCGGAGGTACGCGAGGCCGTGATCCAACGGTTGAAGGAGATCGTCGCCCGGCACGACGAGCTGGCGGTGGCCGGGGGTGCCCGGTGACCCGCCCGGCGGCCCGGGGTGGCCGCGCCTCGGCGGACCGGCTGGCCCGGCTGCTCAACCTGGTGCCCTACCTGCTGGCCCGCCCCGGCATCGAGATCGCCGAGGCGGCGCAGGACCTGGGGGTGACCGAGAAGCAGCTCCGTGAGGACCTGGAGCTGCTCTGGGTGTGCGGGCTGCCCGGCTACGGCCCGGGTGACCTGATCGACATGGCGTTCGACGGCGACCGGGTGACCATCACCTACGACGCCGGCATCGACCGCCCGCTGCGGCTCACCCCGGACGAGGCGCTCGCCCTGGTGGTGGCGCTGCGGATGCTCGCCGAGACGCCCGGGGTGGCCAACCGGGAGGCCGTCGAGCGGGCCCTCGCGAAGATCGAGAGCGCGGCCGGTGACCTCGCCGGCGCCCCGGTGGAGGTGCGACTGCCCGGGGACAGCGCGCGGGTCCGCGACCTGCGCGCCGCGGTCGAGCGCGGCCGGGCGCTGCGGATCACCTACTACACGGCGGCCCGGGACGAGACCACCGAACGCACCATCGACCCGCTGCGGGTGCTGATGGTGGGCGGCCGGGCGTACGTGGAGGCGTGGTGCCGCCGGGCCGAGGGGATGCGCCTGTTCCGGGCCGACCGGATCGACGCGGTCACCCAGCTGGACGAGCCGGCCGTGGTGCCGCCGCAGGCCCGCCCGCACGACCTCAGCGACGGGGTCTTCCGCCCGTCGCCCGACCTGCCGCTGATCACGCTGCGGATCGGTCGGGGCGAACGGTGGATCACCGAGTACTACCCGTGCGAGCGGGTCGAGGCCGACGGCGAGCAGTGGCTGGTGTCGCTGCGGGTCACCGACCTGGGCTGGGCGCGCCGCTTCGTGCTCGGGCTCGGCTCGGACGTCACCGTGCTGGCCCCGGCCGAGCTGGCCGACCAGATC
>NZ_JBSGJR010000851.1:0-1983 GCF_053605645.1 Micromonospora sp. NPDC003776 | reverse complement strand
TCTTGCTCGACACAAGTTGATCTACCAGGAGTCCCGTTCCCACTATCCAGCAGGGGTTGACCCGCCGATCACACCCCTAACGCAACGGCGTTGACGTGGAAGTAGTGGTGTCGCAGTGCGACGGATGCCACTCGATCCGGGATCGCGCGCTTTCCCGCGGACGGCGACGGGAGCGCGTGCCACAGCGGCCGGCCCCGGTGGTTAGGGTGTGGCCGGCGCACGAGGAGGGGCCGATGGCCGGGATCCGGGTTCGACCGGCGGAGCCGCGCGACCGGGCGGACGTGGCGGCGCTGCACCACCGCGAGTGGGGTGGCCCGTACGTGGTGGTCCACGACACCCGCTACGACCTGCGGGAGCTGCCCACGCTGGTGGCGGTGGACGGCGCGGGCGCACTGGCCGGGGCGCTGGTGCACCGGCTCGCCGACGACGCGCTGGAGGTGGTCAGCCTGGCCGCCACCAGCCACGGCCTGGGCGCGGGCAGCGCCCTGCTGGCCGCCGCCGAGGCGGTCGCGGTGGCCGCCGGGGCGGCCCGGCTGTGGCTGGTGACCAGCAACGACAACCTCTCCGCGCTCCGCTTCTATCAGCGGCGGGGGCTGCGCATCGTGGCGGTGGACGCCGGGGCGGTGGACCGGGCCCGCGAGCTGAAGCCCGCCATTCCCCGGATCGGGGCGGACGGCATCCCGATCCGCGACGAGCTGCGGCTGGAGCGCCGGCTGGCCCCGGCTCAGGCCAGCTTGGCGAGCACCGCGTCGTAGCGCTTCCGCTCGGTCGCGGAGGTCTTCGTGCCCAGGTAGTTGAGCACCACCGCACCCTTGCGGTACGAGTCCGTCCCCCACATCTCGGTCTGGTTGGTGGCGCTCGCCTCGTCCGGGAAGACGTAGACCGAGACGGCGTCCGTGGCGAGCAGCTGGGCACAGCCCACACCGACGCCGTCCGGCCCGCAGTCCTTGGACCGGTCCCGGACGTTCGGCACCGCCAGGCCGGCCGCCTTGAACGCGTCGACCACCTTGCGGGCGGACGGTGTGCCGGCGGCCTTGGTCGGCATGGTGAACGGCGGGGTGGACGCGCTCTCGGTCGGCCGGCCCTTCGGGCGGCCCGACTCGGCGACGCCGGGCGCCTCGGTCGGGGCGGCCGCGCTGGTGGCCGGCGCCTTGGACCGGCCGTCGGCCCAGGCCCCGCCGTCCTGGTCGGCGGCGTCCTTGCCGCAGGCGGTCAGCCCGAGGGCGATGAGGACGGTGGCGGCGGTCGACAGGAGGCGAAGGCGTTTCGTCACCCCGGCAGTCTGCCCGAACGGCGGTGCGGCCGGGCACCGGCCGGTCGGCCGATCACACATGCCGGTCCGTGGCCCCCGGCCACCCGCTAGCCTTCCGGCATGGCTCCGACCGCCTGGATCTCGCTGACCACCGACTACGGTCTGACCGACGGTTTCGTGGCGGCCTGCCACGGCGTCATCGCCCGGCTCGCCCCGGCGGTTCGGGTGATCGACGTGACCCACCTCGTACCAGCGGGTGACGTCCGGCGCGGCGCCGCGGTGCTCGCCCAGACCGTGCCGCACCTGCCGTACGCCGTCCACGTCGGAGTGGTGGACCCGGGCGTCGGCACCGCCCGGCGCGGGATCGCCCTGGTCACCCCCGGCGGCGTGCTGGTCGGGCCGGACAACGGGCTGCTGCTGCCGGCCGCCGCGGCGCTCGGCGGCGTCACCTCGGCGGTGGAGCTGACCCATCCGGGTTGGCTGGCTCCGGAGGTGTCCCGCACCTTCCACGGCCGGGACGTCTTCGCACCCGTCGCGGCGCGGCTGGCGACCGGCGCGGCAGCGACCGACGCCGGGCCGGCGGTGGATCCGGCGACGCTGGTACGGCTGCCGGACCCGGTGCTGCGACGGGAGCCCGGCGGGTTCACCGCCGAGGTGCTCACCGTGGACCACTTCGGCAACGTCCAGCTCGCCGCCGCGCCCGCGCTGCTCGACGAGGTCGGCCCCGAGCC
>NZ_JBSGJR010000850.1:0-1991 GCF_053605645.1 Micromonospora sp. NPDC003776 | reverse complement strand
CCGGCGCAAGTCCCTGCTCCCGGCCGGCATCACCGCGGTGGACGGCGCCTTCACCGCCGGCGACCCGGTCGACCTGGTCGACACCGAGGGCGCGCCGGTGGCCCGGGGGCTGGTCAACTACGACGCGGTGGAGCTGCCCGGGCTGCTCGGCCGCTCCACCTCGGAACTCGCCGCGGCCCTGGGCCCGGCGTACGAACGGGAGGTCGTCCACCGCGACGACCTGGTGCTGCTGTGAATCCGGGACGCGTGCCGTCCCACCGATCCCCGAGGAGTTCAGGATGAGCGTCGTCGAGCAGGCCCGCCGGGCCCGGGACGCGGCGGAGGCCCTCGCGGTCGCCACCCGTACGGTCAAGGACGCCGCGCTGGTCGCGATGGCCGACGCGCTGGTGGCGCGTACCCCGGAGATCCTGGCCGCCAACGCGACGGACCTGGCGGCCGGGCGCGAAGCCGGGCTCACCGCGGCGGTGCTGGACCGGCTGGCCCTGGACCCGGGGCGGGTGGTCGGCATCGCCGACGCGCTGCGGCAGATGGCCGCGCTGCCCGACCCGGTCGGCGAGGTGGTCCGCGGCTCGACCCTGCCCAACGGGCTGGAGCTGCGGCAGGTCCGGGTGCCGTTCGGGGTGGTCGGCATCATCTACGAGGCCCGGCCGAACGTGACCGTCGACGCGGCCGGGATCTGCCTGAAGTCCGGCAACGCGGCGTTGCTGCGCGGCTCCTCCTCGGCGGCGCACTCCAACGCCGCGCTGGTCACGGTGCTCCGGGACGCCGTCGCCGGGGCCGGCCTGCCGGCGGACGCGGTGCAGCTCCTCGACGCCACCTCACGCGACTCGGTCAAGGAGCTGATGCGCGCCCGGGGCCTGGTCGACGTGCTGATCCCGCGCGGCGGCGCGTCGCTGATCCGGACCGTGGTCGAGGAGTCCACCGTGCCGGTGATCGAGACCGGGGTCGGCAACTGCCACGTCTACGTGGACGCCGCCGCCGATGTGGCGAAGGCCGTCGCGATCACCCTGAACGCCAAGACCCAGCGCCTCTCCACCTGCAACACCGCCGAGTCGCTGCTGGTCCACGCGGACATCGCGGACGCCTTCCTGCCGGCGGTGCTGACCGCGTTCGCCGACGCCGGGGTCACCGTGCACGGCTCGCCGGAGGTCGTCGCCTACTCCGACGCGGTGGTCCCGGCCACCGAGGAGGACTTCGCCACCGAGTACCTCTCGGCCGACATCTCGGTCGCCGTCGTCGACTCGCTGGACGCGGCGGTCGCGCACATCCGCCGGTACGGCACCGGCCACACCGAGGCGATCGTCACCGACTCCCAGCGGGCGGCCCGGGAGTTCGTGGCCCGGGTGGACGCGGCGGCCGTGATGGTGAACGCCTCCACCCGGTTCACTGACGGCGGCGAGTTCGGCTTCGGCGCGGAGATCGGCATCTCCACCCAGAAGCTGCACGCCCGGGGCCCGATGGGCCTGCCCGAACTGACCAGCACCAAGTACGTCGTCACCGGCGACGGCCACCTGCGCTGACCCCGCCCCCGCCCCGCCCCGGCCCGGTCGGGGCGGGGTGGGTCGGGGGGCTCGCGGCTTGCGGCAAACCGCGGCATCCCGCCGCCGGGAAGGCCCGATTCACCGCAACCGGAGTGGATCACGCTGGGCGCGCCGGGCATCGGCCGCGCAACCGGCGGACGGGACCAGGCGGCCGACGGGCGGGGGGGTCAGCCGAGGGTCGGCTGGTTCCCCACCGGTGGACCGGACGGCGGCGTGACCGGAGTCGCCGGATCAGCCGGGCCGGCGAGCTGCGCGGGGACCGCCTGCGGAGGTATGACCGCCGGTGCCGGGATGGCCGCTGGCGGCGACGCGATGCCCTCGCTGGCCAGCGGCACGATGTCCCGCAGCGCGGTGGTGAGCGGCGGCGAGACGACCGGCGGCGGACCACCGTCCGGTGCGGGAGCGGGCGGCGGAACGACCGCCGTCGGCGGTGCGGGGACGGGCGGCGCC
>NZ_JBSGJR010000849.1:0-1991 GCF_053605645.1 Micromonospora sp. NPDC003776 | reverse complement strand
ATGCAGCTTCGCCTCACCGTCCCGGCGAACACCACCGCGACCGTCCGCGTACCCACGCCCAGCCGGCACGCGGTCACCGAGAGCGGCCGACCGGCTGCGCGGCCGGCGGCTGACCGTGCTGGTGCTCGCCGGGGGTGGCGCGGAGCTGCCGGCCCGGCTCGGCGCGGCCGAGAGCGACCTGCCGGCGGACGTGGCGGTGCACGTGGTCCCCGGCCACCCGGACCGGCTGCCGGTGACGCTCAAGGCCGCCGGCGCGGCCGGCGCCCCGCTGCTGGCCGTGGTCGACGGGAGCGATCCCGAGCCGGCCCTGCTGGCGGCCGTGGCCACCGGGCGGCCGGCCGAGCTGCTGCTGGTCACCGCGGCGGGCCGGCCCGTCCGGCAGGCCCTGACCGCGGCCGGGTTCCCGCTGGTCACCGAGGTGGAGCTGGTCCCCGCCGACGGCGGGCCGGCCCGGCTGCTGGGCTACGCCACCGCCTCCGACAAGGGCCTCGAGGCGCTCAAGGACGCGCTCTGGGCGGTCGACGAGTACGCCGGGGTCCGGTACCGCGACCCGGCCGACCCGGCGGGACGGTTGCTGGACATCAGTCTCGACCCGGATCCCGGGCCGCTGCGCCGCGAACTGCTCGCCGAGCTCACCCGCTCCGGCCCCCGTACGGTCACCGAGCTGCGCCGGTTCGCGGCGACCTCGACGGTCTACCGGGCCACCGACGCCAACCGGGCGTTGGCCTCGCTGCTCGCCTCCGGGGCGGTGACCCGGGAGCCGGAGCACGGCCGGCTCGGCGGCGACGTGGTGGTCACCGCCGCTGCGGCCGGGGACGCTGGGTCATCTGCTTGACCACGATGGACGCACCGGTGGCGATCACGCCGACGCTGAAGATCATCTGTGCGGAGACCACCACCCGGGCGATCTGCCCCTGGGCGTGCACGTCCCCGTAGCCGATGGTGGTCAGGGTGGTCAGCGCGAAGTAGAGCGCGTCGATCCGGGTCCCCAGGCCGCTGAACTCACCCGGGCGGGTCCGCGCCACCACGTAGTCGGCCAACGCGAAGACCAGCACCCCGGCGATCAACGCGACGGCGAGCCGGATCAGCGCCCGGGTCTCCGCGTCGCCGGTGGGCTGTTCGAGGGCGAGCTGGCGACGGACCTGGCCGGTGACCAGGAACGCCACCACGATCACCAGCACCAGGGTGCCGACCGAGCGCAGGGCGAGCCGCAACCCGTTCGGGTCCGGCTCCACGGGGACGATGAAGTAGGCGACCAGCAGCAGGGCGACGGCCACCCCGGCCCGCCACCGCTCCCGCCGGAAGGACTCGTCGGCCATGCGGCGATTGTCCTGTCGTCCGCTCCCCGGCGTCGGCGGAATCGTCGAGCCGGCCCTGAGACGCCGAGCGGGGCGCCGGTGAACCACCGGCACCCCGCGCGACCTCGGGACGTCACGCCCGGGATTTGTCCTGCTTCCAGGAGATCGGCCCCGGCAGGTCGACCCGGTGGGCCCGGGTCCGGGAGTTCCACGACCACTTGCCGATCTTGACGCTCCAGGACGAGAAGCCGTTCTCGGTGAAGTTGAGGATCAGCGGGCCGATCTTCTGCCGCTTGCGGAACACGATGCCCATCGCGGGGCTCCTCTCGTCATCTCCCTGCCTCTGCGGCATCGAACATGCCCGAAAGCGCGGAATGAGAAACCCGCTTCGCTCCGCACTGGACGGTGGCCACTCGTCCCCGACCGCGAGGGCGCGTGGTTCAGCGCGGTTGCCAGGCGTCCGGGAGGGCGGTCAGCTTGCGGACGTGGGCGGGGAGCCGGCCGTTGACCAGCTCGGCGAGGCTCACCTCGTCGACCACCCGGCGGACCGAGGCACGCACCGCCACCCAGAGCCGGGGCAGGTTCTGCGCCGCACCCTCGTAGCTGGTCTCCTCGGGGCGCAGCCCGCGTACCCCGGCCAGCGGGCCGTCGACGGCGCGCAGGATCTGCCCGACGGTGACCTCGCGCGGCGGC
>NZ_JBSGJR010000848.1:0-1995 GCF_053605645.1 Micromonospora sp. NPDC003776 | reverse complement strand
ACCGAATACGAATCGATGTTCTACGCTCAACCCCAGCCCCGCGAGGTGGTTGGAGCCAACAGTTGAGGTCTCCACAGAACCCGGGGCGGTTCACAGTGCCTGTCCGGAAGCTCGCCTCCTGACACAACCTGACCCGACCTGTCAGAGCCAACACCACTCCACCCGCCGCAGCGCCCGCAGCCGGTGCACCAACTGCCCCTGCACCCGCATCCCGGCCAATAGAGGAGCGACGAACATGCTGACCCATGCCAACGGCCCTCAGCAGCGCCACCAGCGCTGTCACCGACCCGCATCACCCGCGCTCACACAGCACGGCCACGGCGGTGCGGCCGGCCGTGTCGGTGTCGGTGTCGATCCCCGTCCCGCCGTCCGCCTTGATACTGACCGCCAAACGGACCCCCGATACTCGCTGACAGCCCAGGTCAGGCGCACTCTGAGCGAGCCCGGCTGGTTCCCGACACACACCCATGTGTGGGGTGTCCCCCCAGGGGCCGCCCATGCGTAAACCACTACCGGCGTCGGATCCGCTGCTGCGCCTACAGGCCAGCATCACCGCCCGCGACGACCGGCTCCTCTCCTGGCTCTACGACCACGGGCTGCTGACCACGGATCAGATCGCCGCCGCCCTGTTCCCGTCCCTGGATTTCGCGCAACGCCGACTCCGCCGCCTCACCGTCCTACGCGCGGTGGACCGGTTCCGGCCCAACAAACCCGACGGCGGCTCCTACCCGTACCACTACGTCCTGGACCAACTCGGCTACAGCCACGTCCGTGCCCAACGCGGACTCGGACCACCACGCCGGGACCAGGCACGCCGCCGCAAGCAATCCCTCATCTCGCGTCCGGACCTGCCCCATCTGCTCGGCGGCAACCAGGTCTTCATCGACCTGGCCGCCCACGCCCGCACCCACCCCGAAAGCCGTCTGGACCGCTGGCAGCCCGCGTCCGCCTTCCACGACCCGGGCGTGTTCTACCGCAAAGGCGGGGACCCGCAGATCATGGTCCGCGGACCGAGCGGCTTGCCCCGCCCGGACGGCGCAGGGGTGTGGACCGAGCAGGACCGGTCCGTGCCGTTCTTCCTCGAATACGACACCGGTCGCGAACGCCTTGACATCCTCACCGAGAAGATCGCCAAGTACGAACGCTTGTTTGCGATGAGCCCTTGGGCGTGGCCGGTGCTGTTCCACCTACCGTCGGCGCGACGTGAGGCGAACCTGCACCACCGCCTCGCCGGTACCACGCCAAGAGCGTGCATCGCCACCACCACCGCCGACCTACGCGCCGCCACGGGCGCGAGCCCCGCCGAGCAGGTGTGGCAACTGGTCGGTCTCGGCGCCGGCCGCAACCGCCTCATCGACCTGCCCTACACAGACACCCACCACGACACCGAGTTCCCCACCGCCACCTCGATCGGACCAGATGGGCGGGCAGCCTGATTGCCGACACCAGGTGGCGCGTTGCGCCGCGTGTGAGGGGTCGGGAAGCCCATCGATGGAAAGCCCTGCCCCGGGAAACGTTGCCCGCCGTGTCCGTTTGCTGAACCGGCAAAGATCCTTGCTGCATGGTGTCCGGGCGGCACACGATCGCCAGGTCGCGGCGACGGCCGTCCGGGCAGAGGGGGGAGACGATGATCGAGCACGAGGCACACGCGGTGGACCAGGACACCGCCCGATACTGGGATGACCTCTACCATCAGCGCGACCGGGTGTGGAGCGGGCGGGTCAACGCCGTCCTGGCCGAGGTGGTCAACGCCCTTCCGCCCGGCACCGCGCTCGACCTCGGTTGCGGCGAGGGCGGTGACGCGATCTGGCTGGCCAGTCGGGGCTGGCGGGTCACCGCCGTCGACGTCTCGACCACCGCCCTGGACCGGCTCACCGCCGAGGCCACCCGGGCGGGGGTGGCGTCCCGGATCACCGTGGCCCGGCACGACCTGACCCGCAACTTCCCGGCGGGCCGGTACGACCTGGTCTCGGCACAGTTCCTCCAGTCCCCGCT
>NZ_JBSGJR010000847.1:0-2001 GCF_053605645.1 Micromonospora sp. NPDC003776 | reverse complement strand
GGCGCCTCGGCCAGGGCGCCGACGGTGTGCAGGCCGAGCCGGCGCAAGGCCTCGGCGGAGCGCTCCCCCACCCCCCAGAGCGCGTCCACCGGCAGCGGGTGCAGGAACTCGAGCACCCGGGCGGCGGGCACCACCAGCAGGCCGTCCGGCTTGGCCCGGGTCGAGCCGAGCTTGGCCACGAACTTGCTCGGCGCCACCCCGACCGAGCAGGTCAGCTGCTGCTCCTCGGCGACCCGGCGGCGGATCAACCGGGCGATCCGCGCGGGCGGGCCGAACAGCTTGCGGGCGCCGGCCACGTCGAGGAACGCCTCGTCCAGCGACAGCGGCTCGACCAGCGGGGTGACGTCCCGGAAGATCCGCATGACCGCCCGGGAGGCCGCCGAGTACTGGCTGAAGTCGGGCGGCAGGTAGACCGCGTGCGGGCAGAGCGCCCGGGCCCGGGCGGTGGGCATCGCGCTACGGACGCCGTAGCGGCGGGCCTCGTAGCTGGCCGAGCTGACCACCCCGCGCGGCCCGATCCCGCCCACCACGACCGGCTTGCCGCGCAGCTCGGGGCGGCGGCGCACCTCGACCGAGGCGAAGAAGGCATCCATGTCGACGTGCAGGATCGGGCAGCCGGTGTCGTCGGCGTCCGGCCCGAAGCGCGGATCGCCGCCCCGGGGCAACGACTGGCTGCGGCCCATCCCCGCAGGCTAGCCGCCGGGTCCGACAACCCGGCCGGTCAGCCCCGCAGCACCAGCAGCGGGATGGTCATCTCGGCCGCGGTGTCCGCGCCGTGGTAGGCCACCAGCCGCGACACCACCGGCTTCTCCGACCGGGTGGCCACCACCGCGTACGTGCCGCGGCAGACCACCACCACGTCGCCGATCCGGCGCAGGTGCTCCTCCGGCACCGGACCGAACCAGCCGGTCGCCACCGCCTCGTCCCGGGTGGTCACCCGGGCGGCGTCGCCGAGCACCGCGGACCACGCGGCCACCACGTCGGCCGTCGCGCCGGGCTCGACGTGCAGGTAGCGGACCCGGGGCTCGCCGGCGACCACCCGGATGCCGGCCCGTAGCCGGGGATCGGTGTCCAGGTCGATCCGGTTCCCGTCGGGCACGTTGAGCTGGCCGTGGTCGGCGGTGACCAGCAGCGCGGCGTCCGGCGGCAGCCCGTCGACCAGCCGGGCGAGCAGCCGGTCGACCTCGGCGGCGGCGAGCCGCCAGGGGACCGAGTCGACGCCGTCGAGGTGCCCCCGCTGGTCCAGGTCGGGGTGGTAGCCGGAGACCAGGGCCGGCCCGGTGCCGGCCGCGAGGGCGGTGAGCATCCGCGTGGCCAGGGCGTCGACGCCGGCGGCGCCCCGGTAGTCGCCGCCCCAGTTGGCGGCGAGGGTGAGGCCGCTGCCGGCGTACTCGGGGCGGCTGACCACGGTCACCGCCACCCCGGCGGCACGGGACCGCTCGTACCAGGTGGGGACGGGCTGCCAGCGCAGCGGCTCCGGGTCGCCGTTCCACTCGATGTGGCTGAGCACCCGGTCGGTCCCGGGGACCCGGACGGTGAAACCGAGCACCCCGTGCGCGCCGGAGGCGGTGCCCGTGCCGAGGCTGACCAGGCTGGTCGGGGTGGTGGACGGGAAGCCGGCGGTGAGCGGGACACCGGCCGCGGCGGTCAGGCCGGCCAGCGTCGGGGCGTACGGGGCGGCGGTGGGGATCTGGTACCAGCCGAGGCCGTCGATCAGCAGCACGGCGATCCGGCGTACCCCGGCCAGCCGGGGGGCCAGGCCGAGCAGGTCGACGGCCCCGGGCACGCCGAGCAGCGCGCACGCGCTGGGCAGCACGTCGACGAGGCTGCCGCCGGCGTAGCGGGGCGCGACCGGGTCGAGCGGACCCACCGCCGGGCCGGTCATGCCGGGCGACGGGCGAACAGGTGCAGCTGGGCGGCGAGATCGCGGTACGGCGGCCGGGCGGCCAGGGCCCGTTCCAGCTCGACGAGGGCGGCCGGCTGACCGTCGGCCACGGCGGC
>NZ_JBSGJR010000846.1:0-2013 GCF_053605645.1 Micromonospora sp. NPDC003776 | reverse complement strand
TGTTGTGTTTTGTCGGTGCGTGTTTGGTTCGGGTTTGTGTTTGGTGGGGGTGGCGGGGGGGGGGGGGGGGGGGCGCCCGCCGGGGGGGGGGGGGGGGGGGGGGGGGGGGGGGGGGGGGGGGGGGGGGGCGCGGCCGCGCCCCCCCCCGCACCCGGCGGCTCAGCTCCCCGCGGCCAGCAGCTTGTTGACCTTCTCCTCGGCGGTCTTCAGCAGCGCGTCGATGTTCGCGTTGGGGTTCGTCAGCACCCCGGACATCGCCGCGTCCAGCACCGCGTAGATCGCCTGGGCGTTGCGGGGCTCGCCCTTGATCGGGACCGGGTTCGCCTCGAACGCCGCGAAGTTGGCGGTGTCCACGTTCGCGTTGGCCTTGCGCAGGTCGAGTTCCTGCTTCTGCGCGTCGCTGCCGTTGGCGAACAGCAGCGGCTGCGGGAGGCCCACCGGGTAGTTCTGCGGCTTGGACCGGGCGTAGTCGAACTGGCCCTTGCCCGGGGTCAGCTTCTGGTAGGCGATCCACTTCAGGCCGGCCTTGACCTGCTCGGGGGTGAGGCCCTTCTTGAAGAAGTAGCCCTCGCCGCCACCGAGCGTCGCCTTCGCCGGGCCGTCCTGGCCGGGCAGCGGGCCCATCGCCCAGTCCTGGAACCTGCCCTGGAACTGGCTGACGATCGCCTGGGTGGCGTCCGGCGCGCCGATGAACATGCCGACCTTGCCGGCGCCCGCGTTGGTCAGCAGGTCGCCCCACTGCAGCAGTTGGCGGCTGCCCATGCTGTTGTCGCCGTACCGCATGTCCTTGAGGTTCTGCAGGACCTGCCGGCCCATCGCGTTGTTGAAGTCGGCCTTCTTGCCGTCGGCGGTCAGCACCTGGCCGCCCTGCGAGTAGAGCAGGGACGTGAAGTGCCAGCCGCCGGTGTTGCCCGCGCTGTACTCGGAGTAGCCGGCGATGCCGTCGCCGAGCGCGGCGATCTTCTTGGCCGCCGCCCGGACCTCGGCCCAGGTTTTGGGCGGGTTGTTCACGTCCAGCCCGGCCCGCTGGAACAGCACCTTGTTGTAGACCAGGCCCATCGAGTAGTTCTTCACCGGGATGGCGTAGAGCTTGCCGTTGTCGGTGAAGACCTCCTTGAGGGCCGGGTCGACGCTGTCCCAGGTGGGGATCGTGTCCTTGGTGGCGTACTGCGTGATGTCCATCGCCTGACCGGAGTCGAGCACCTGCTGGAGATCGGTCATGTACCCGTAGAACACGTCGGTGACGGTGCCGCCGGCGAGGCGGGCGGTGAAGTCCGGCGGGTTGTTGCACTGCTCGCCGACGCTGACGCTCTTGATCACGATGTCGGGGTTCTGCCGCTGGAACTCGGCGACGTCGTCGTTCCAGTTCTGCAACAGCTCCTTCTGGGAGCCGACCGGCTGGCAGTCGACCGTGATGGTGACCTTGCCGCCGGCGTCCTTCCCCGTGTCGTCGCCCTTGGTGGAGCACGCCGCGAGGCTGAGCCCCAGGCCGGCCGCGAGCGCTAGCGCCGCAGCCTTCCGGTACTGCGGTACGGACATCTGTCCATCCCTTCGGGAACGGGTGTATCCATGGCCTTCGCTGATCTGCGGTGTTGTCACCGCGGGGACGCGGCTGGTGCCGGCATCCACCACGCGACCTGCGCCCGGTCGCTACGCCCGAGTCAGGTGTGAGTGGAGTCACCGTAGCGAAGGCGACTCATTTCAGCAAGGTTTCGATCGTTGGCTGCAAGACCACGACTGTGAAGCGGCAGATGGCGACGGCTGACCACGAGGGAGGCACCTGGGCTGCCGGGCGGCGGACCACCTTTCAGCCCGCCGCCCGGCCCGATCCACTCGGCACGCCGCAGACCGGGCCCGGCGGCGATCAGGAGACGCCGTCATGCCGCAAACCGAGTTGATCGTCAGCCGGCCGGGGACGACAAAGATGCGGGACGACGGGCGGCCAGCACCGGGCGCGGGGGCACCCGTCGGCAGCGGCGGGGATCGGGCGCACAGACGAGGACGGCCGTCCAC
>NZ_JBSGJR010000845.1:0-2030 GCF_053605645.1 Micromonospora sp. NPDC003776 | reverse complement strand
GGGTGGCGTTCCCCGCGCCCCGCCCGGTCCGCGCCGACGAGCGGCTGCTCGGCGGCCTGCTCACCGCCGCCGGCAGCCAGGCGCTGCGCCGCCTGGAGGCGCTCCGCCGGCAGGACGCGGTCACCGAAGGGCTGCGCGACGCGGTCCGGGAGGCCACCGAGCGGGAACGCGCCTGGCGGGCCGAGGCCGCCGCCCGGGCCGACCAGCGGCGCACCGACGCGATCAGCCGGGCACTGCTGGACAACGCGCCGGTCGGCTTCGGCCTGGTCGACACCGCACTGCGCTACGTGCAGGTCAACCCGGCCCTCGCCGCGATGAACCGGGTGCCGGCGGCGGACCACCTGGGCCGGCGGCCCACCGAGGTGCTGCCGGAGCACGGGGCGCGGATCGAGGAGCTGATGCGCCGCGCGCTGGCCGACGGCCCGGTGGTCGGGGTCGAGTTCGCCACCGGCCCACCGGATGCCGTCCGGCGCGTGGTGGCCAGCTACTTCCCGATCCGGATCCGGGACACCGACGAGCTGGTCGGGCTGGGCGTCAGCGTCGTGGACGTCACCGAACGCACCCGGCTGCTGGAGGCGCTCGGCGCGGAACGGGCCCGCTACGAGCAGCTCGCCGCCACCGACGTGCTCGCCGTGTTCGGCGGCGAGGAGGAGCGGATCACCGAGGCGAACGAGGCCTTCCTGGCGCTGCTCGGCTACACCCGGGAGGACGTCGTACAGGGTCGGCTGACCTGGCCCGCCATCACTCCCCCCGGCTGGGCGGAGGCGGACGCGCGGGCGCGCGCCGAACTGGCCGAGACCGGCCGGGCGCGGGCGTACGGCAAGGAGTACCGGCACGCCGACGGGCATCCGGTCCCGGTGCAGATCGGCGTGGTGGCGCTGGAACGGCGCCCGCTGCGCTGGCTGGCGTACGCCCTGGACCTGAGCGCGGAGCGGGCCGCGCAGGCCGAGCTGCGGCTGTTCCAGGCGTTGGTGGAACGCTCCGGCGACTTCATCGCGGTGGCCGCCCCGGACGGCCGGGCCGTCTACGTCAACCCCGCCGGCCGGGCGCTGGTCGGGCTCCGCGACACCGACCGGGTGGACGGGCTGGCCCTGGTCGACTTCGCCGCCCCGGACGTCCGCGAGCGGTGGCGCACCGAGCTGATCCCGACCGCGTTGCGGGAGGGCCACCACCGGACGGAGAGCCGCCTGCTCCGGCTGGACAGCGGCGAGCAGCTCGACGTGGACCACCAGACCTTCACGGTGACCACCGGCGACATGTGCCGGTACGCGAACCAGAGCGGCGGGAACGCGCCGACGGCGAAGGAGAGGTCGACCAGCGTCCAGAACCAGGGAATGTCCCGGACCGGGCCGCAGATCAGCGCCAGCGGCACGATCCCGGCGCAGGCGATCATGCCGAGCTGGACCACCCAGACGTTGCGCACCGGGTCCCGCAACGGTCCCCAGAACGCCACCGCCAGCACCAGGTGGGCGAAGGCCAGCCAGTCGGTGCCGTACAACATGAACGGGTAGCGGTCGCCGGTCTCGACGAGCCCGGTGTGGACCCGGGCGATCCAGTGCACCAGCGCCGGGAACTGGCCGGCGAGCGGGTCGAGTGCCCGCAGCAGCCACCGCACCTCGATCTCCAGCGGGAACGCGGTCACCCCGCTGAGGAAGAGACCCACCACCACGACCCACAGCCACCGGCGGACCCGCCGCAGCCGCTCCTCGACGTCCATACCCGCAGCGTAGTGATGATCTTCGTGCCGCCGGGTCCCGTGCCGCATGACCTCGCTCACGCGCGCCATGATCGCCCTCAATCCCCGCCGGTCCCGTGCTGAGCGGACGCGATCGAACTCCATCCGGAAGTGGTGGCCGGCCACGAGCGGCGAGGCCACCACTTCCCGGATCGAACACGATCTCGCGCCCGATCGGGGACGGTCAGGCGGCGGGGCAGCCGTCGCGGTGTGCGGCGACCGGGCGGAAGGCACCGGCCAGCCGGGAGCGCCGGCGGGACCGGCGCGGCGCACAGGCGGCGCAGGACTGCGCCGC
>NZ_JBSGJR010000844.1:0-2039 GCF_053605645.1 Micromonospora sp. NPDC003776 | reverse complement strand
CGTCGGGTTCAGCCGGCCAGCCGGGCCAGCTCCTCGTCGACGATCGACGGGTCGAGCTTGCGGAACACCGGCTTCGGCGCCGCGAGCGGCCGGCCTGCCTCCAGCGGTACGGACTCCCAGCGCGCGCCGACGGTGTAGTCGCCGGTCAGCACCGGGTACGCCGGACCACCGTCGAGGTCCTCGACCTCGTCGATCACCGGCATCGGCGCGTGCACGCCGGTGCCGCCGAGCAGCTCGTGGATCTGCTGTGCGGAGTGCGGCAGGAACGGGGTGAGCAGCGTGTTGGCGTCGCTGACCACCTGGAGGGCGACGTGCAGGATGGTGCCCATCCGGGGCTTGTCGTCCTCGCCCTTGAGCTTCCAGGGCGCCTGCTCCGACAGGTACTTGTTGGCCTCGGCGACGACCCGCATGGCCTCGCCGATGGCCTGCTTCTGCCGGTGCCGGGCGATCAGGTCGCCGACGGTGGCGAAGCCGGCCTTCGCGATGTCCAGCAGCGCCTGGTCGGCGTCGGTGAGCCCGGCCGGGTCGACCGGCGGGATGGCGCCGAAGTTCTTCGCCGCCATTGAGATGGACCGGTTGACCAGGTTGCCCCAGCCGGCGACCAGCTCGTCGTTGTTGCGGCGGAGGAACTCGGCCCAGGTGAAGTCGGTGTCGTTGCTCTCCGGGCCGGCGACCGCGATGAAGTAGCGCAGCGCGTCGGCGTCGTACCGCTCCAGGAAGTCCCGGACGTAGATGACCACCTTGCGGGAGGAGGAGAACTTGCGTCCCTCCATGGTCAGGTATTCGCTGGAGACGACCTCGGTGGGCAGGTTGAGCCGGCCCAGCTCGCCCGGTTCGCCGTCGCGGGAGCCGTCGCCGGAGTAGCCGCCGAGCAGCGCCGGCCAGATGACCGAGTGGAAGACGATGTTGTCCTTGCCCATGAAGTAGTAGCCGCGGGCGTCCTTGCCCTCGGCGTCGGCCGACCACCACTTGCGCCAGGCCTCGGGGTCGCCGGTGCGGCGGGCCCATTCGATCGAGGCGGACAGGTAACCGATGACCGCGTCGAACCAGACGTAGATCCGCTTGTCGGGCCGGTCGCGCCAGCCGTCCAGCGGGATCGGCACGCCCCACTCCAGGTCCCGGGTGATGGCCCGCGGCTGGAGGTCGTCCAGCAGGTTGCGGGAGAAGCGCAGCACGTTGGGGCGCCAGCCCTCGCGGGTGTCCAGCCACTGCCGCAGCGCGTCGGCCAGGGCGGGCAGGTCCAGGAAGAAGTGCTCGGTCTCGACGAACTCGGGCGTCTCGCCGTTGATCTTCGATTTGGGGTTGATCAGGTCGATCGGGTCGAGCTGGTTGCCGCAGTTGTCGCACTGGTCGCCGCGGGCGCTGTCGTAGCCGCAGATCGGGCAGGTGCCCTCGATGTAGCGGTCCGGCAGGGTGCGGCCGGTGGACGGGGAGATCGCCCCGGTGGTGACCTTGGGGACGATGTAGCCGTTGCGGTAGAGCCCCTGGAACAGCTCCTGCACCACCGCGTAGTGGTTGCGGGTGGTGGTCCGGGTGAACAGGTCGTACGACAGCCCGAGCGCGCGCAGGTCCTCGGCGATCACCCGGTTGTACCGGTCGGCCAGCTCGCGCGGGGTGACCCCCTCGGCGTCGGCCTGCACCTGGATCGGGGTGCCGTGCTCGTCGGTGCCCGAGACCATGAGCACGTCGTGGCCGGCCATCCGCATGTACCGGGCGAAGACGTCGGAGGGAACGCCGAATCCGGATACGTGGCCGATGTGGCGCGGGCCGTTGGCGTAGGGCCAGGCGACCGCGGCGAGAACGTGACTCATGACCGTCAAGCCTAGTGATTGCCCCGGGCCACCCGCGAACCAATAGGGCGCGTCCCACGCCACGCCTCCCGCCGCCCGTCCGATTTGTCGCCGACACGCGGCCTGAGCTGCCCGGCCGTCCCCCCGTACCGGTGTGAAATGAACGGCGTGACCAGCAGACCAGCGGCACCGGGCCAGGACGGGTCCGCCGCCGCGCCGACCGGCGCGCGCGGCCGGGGGGCGCCGCCC
>NZ_JBSGJR010000843.1:0-2040 GCF_053605645.1 Micromonospora sp. NPDC003776 | reverse complement strand
GGCGCGCGCCGACGGGGCGCCGGCGATCTCGGCGGCCCGGTACGGGTCGGCGGGGATCCTGCCGATCCCGTGGGCGTACCTGCGGATGATGGGCGCGTCGGGGCTGGCCCGGGCGACCGGGGTGGCGGTGCTGGCCGCGAACTACGTGGCGGCGCGGCTGCGGCACCACTTCCCGGTGCTGTACGCCGGCAACAAGGGCCTGGTGGCGCACGAGTGCATCCTGGACCTGCGGCCGTTGACCAAGGCGACCGGGGTGAGCGTCGACGACGTGGCCAAGCGGCTCATCGACTACGGGTTCCACGCGCCGACCATGTCGTTCCCGGTGGCCGGGACGCTGATGGTGGAGCCGACCGAGAGCGAGGACCTGGCCGAGTTGGACCGGTTCTGCGACGCGATGATCGCGATCCGGGCGGAGATCGACAAGGTGGGTTCGGGGGAGTGGCCGGCGGGCGACAATCCCCTGGCCAACGCCCCGCACACCGCGGCGATGGTGTCGGGGGACGAGTGGCCGCACGCGTACCCGCGGTCGGTCGGGGCGTACCCGGCCGGGGTGGACCGGGCGGGGAAGTACTGGCCGCCGGTGCGGCGGATCGACGGCGCGTACGGCGACCGGAACCTGGTCTGCTCGTGTCCCGCGCCGGAGGCGTTCGAGAACTGAAGCTGCGCGGATGCCGGGGCGGTGGTTCGGGCCGCCCCGGCGCGTCGGCAACCGGCTGCGGGTCGACGACGCACGCTGCGGTCACGCAGCGTGATGGAATCAGGCGACGAGGGCGTGTCGGGCGGGGCCGCGGTGCGGGGCGATGCTGCTGCCGTCGGGGAGCAGCTCACCGGTGTCCTCGAAAACGATCACACCGTTGCAGAGCAGGCTCCATCCCTGCTCACGAAAGCAGGCGATGACACGGGCGGCTTCTCGGTCGGTCGCCTCAGCGGAGGGGCAGGCGGGTAGGTGCTGGCACATCGGGTTCTCCGGACTGTGGGGGCGCTGTGTCATGGTTCACATGACCAGTGACGCACAGTACCAAGCGGAACCGCGCGGTATCGAGCAAGGTTCCGGCTTGTTCACCCAGAATCGGCTGAACGGATGAGCGAGAACGGACCAGACGGCGTGGAAGCGCTCCCAATGGGGTTCGTCGACGTCCCCGCGGCGCCCGCCGACTGCCGGGCCCGACTCACCGAACGGGCCCGCCTGCAGTGGTGGCCCGCCGACGGCGGCGACCCGGCCGCCCTCGCCGAGGAGTTCCTGGCCGAGCACGGCCTGGACCTGCGGGACCTGGCCCGACCCGCGCGCCACGATCCCGACGGGGTCTGCGGGGCCGCGGTGTACCTGTCCGCCGCGGCCGGGGCGCGCCTCGCCGGGGCCCCGCTTGGCCCGCCCAGCCCCGTGCCGGCCCTGCCCGACCTGGTGGTGGTCGTCTACGGGCACACCGACCGGCCGGCCGGCCCGGCCGAGCGCGCCGGCGGCGGCTGGTGGCTGGGGGACTGGGCCGACAGTTGGACGCCCCGCGCGCACGCCGACGCCGTCGAGGCGGTCCGCGCCGCCATCGGCCGCGGCGACGTCTACCAGGTCAATCTCGTCGGCCACGCCGCCGCGGCGTACGCGGGGGACCCGCTGCCCGCCCTGGCCCGGCTGGCCGCCCTGCCCGGCGCCCGCTACGGCGGCACCCTCGCCGGGCTCGGCTGGGCGGTCGGCTGCGCCTCCCCGGAGACCCTGATCGCCCTCGAGGGCGGCCGCCTGGTGACCCGGCCCATCAAGGGCACCCGGCCGGCCACCGCGGCGGGCCGGCGGGACCTGCTCGCCTCGGCCAAGGAACGTGCCGAGCACGTGATGATCGTCGACCTGGAACGCAACGACCTGGCCCGGGTGGCCCGTACCGGGTCGGTGCGGGTCGAGGACCTGTTCGCCGTACGCCGGTGGTGCGACCTCTGGCAGGCCGAGTCGACGGTCTCCGCGGCGCCCGCCGACGGGCTGGGCCTGGCGGCGCTGCTGCGCGCGGTCTGCCCGGGCGGCTCGGTGACCGGCGCGCCGAAGCTCGCCGCGCT
>NZ_JBSGJR010000842.1:0-2052 GCF_053605645.1 Micromonospora sp. NPDC003776 | reverse complement strand
CGGGCCCGCGCCCCCGGCCCGGCGCGGGGTCCCCCGCCCGCCCGGGGGGCGCCCCCGCCGCGGGCCCGGCCACCCTCGTTGTAGGGGACATGAGCTACGCGGACGTCAACGGGGTGCGCCTCTGGTACGAGCTGCACGGGGCCGGGAAACCCCTGGTGCTGCTGCACGGCGGCTACGGGTCGGTGGAGATGTTCGCGCCGATGCTGCCCGCGTTCGCCGCCCGCCGCCGGGTGATCGCCGTCGACCTGCAGGGGCACGGCCGGACCGCCGACGTGGACCGGCCGCTGCGCTACGAGTCGATGGCCGACGATGTCGCCGCGCTGCTGCGTCACCTGGACGTACCGCCGGCGGACCTGCTCGGTTACTCGCTCGGCGGCGGGGTGGCCCTGCGTACCGCGATCCAGCATTCGGCGCTGGTCCGCCGGCTGGTGCTTGTCTCCACCCCCTGCCGGCGGCAGGGCTGGTACCCGGCGGTGCTGGCGGCGATGGCCGCCCAGGACGAGCGGGTCGCCGAGCAGATGCGTGGCACCCCGCCGCACAAGCGGTACGAGCGGGTGGCGCCGCGCCCGCAGGACTGGCCGACCCTCTGGGCCAAGACCGGTGACCTGCTGCGCCGCGAGTACGACTGGTCGGCCGAGGTGGCCGCGCTGGCCCTGCCGGTGCTGCTGGTCTATGCCGACGCCGACTCGATCCCCGTCCACCACATGGCCGAGTTCTTCGGGCTGCTCGGCGGCGGGCACCGGGACGCCGGCTGGGACGGCAGCGACCGGCCGGCGTCCCGGTTGGCGGTGCTGCCCGGCCTCACCCACTACGACGTCGCCGGCTCCCCGGCGGTGCCCGCCGTCGTGCTGCCCTTCCTCACCCACGAGGTACGCGCGCCCGAGTGACCACCCGGCGGATCAGGATCGCGCCGAGCAGCAGCAGGGCCGCCGCCGCGGTCCACCACCAGAACCGGCCGCCCACTCCCCACGGCGGGTCGGCGTCGCGGATCTGACCGGAGTGGATGACGGTGTCCGCCACGTCGATCGCGAGCACCTGGTCCGGGGCGGTGAGCACGGTGGTGGGCCCGGCCGCCCCCGGGACCAGCGCGAGCAGGGTCACCGACCGCACCAGGCCGTACGTGGTCCGCTGGTCCATCTCCATCGGCTGGTCGAACCGGACCGGCGCCGCCGGCTCCGGCCGGTAGGCGACCACCAGCGCGGAGCCGTCCGGCCGCCAGCCGAGCAGCCGGATGGTGGTGACCCCGGTGACGGCGGGCAGCTCCAGCGCGCCCAGGTCCCGGCCGGTGTCCGGGTCGACGTGGCGCAGCCGCCAGCGGTCGGTGCCCGGGTCCCGGCCGACCAGGGCCAGGCTGCCGTCCGGCAGCCAGGCGCCCTTGCCCGCCAGCCCGGTGTCCGGCGGCAGCGGGAACGACGAGATGGACGTTCCGTCGGCGCCGGCGATCAGCACCTTGTCGCCGATCCGCCAGGCCAGCCGGCTGCCGTCGGCCGAGAACGCCACCGGGGCGCCGAAGATCGGCAGCTGTTCGGCCTCGATCAGGCGAACGGCCCGGCCGGTGTCCAGCCGGACCAGGCTCAGCACCGCGTACGCGCTGCCCTCCGGGTTGGTCGGGACGGTGTCCCGGACCACCAGCGACCGCCCGTCGGGGGCCCAGCCGACCGGCTCGGTCGTCACGCTGCCCGGCACCACGCTGGGCAGCTGCCGCTGCACCCCGTCGACCAGGTCCACCAGGTCGATCCGGGGGTGCTCGCTGCTGCCCCCGGGCGCGGCGATCCGCCGGCCGTCGGGGGAGAGCAGCACACTCTCGCCGACCGGCGCCTCGTAGCCCACCTCGTAGGTGCGGTAGCGGTCCGCCTCGGCCCCGACGATGCCGATGGTGCCGTTCTCGTCCAGCAGCCCGGTGAGGCCGCGCGCCTGGCCGCTGAAGATCACCGACGCCGGCCCGAGCCGGGGCCGGTCGGTGGCGTGCAGCGCGCCGAAGACCGGCAGGCCGATCCGGTCCGGCAGCGCCGGCCCGCCCCCTCCGCCCGGCGCCGGTCCCGGCCCCGCGCC
>NZ_JBSGJR010000841.1:0-2054 GCF_053605645.1 Micromonospora sp. NPDC003776 | reverse complement strand
GGCGGCGCCGGCCCCGGTCAGCCGCAGGTCGGCCTCCGCGCGGACCTCGCCGCCGGTTCCGGTACGGCTGGTCAGCGCGCCCTCGCCGGTCAGCGTCCCGTCGGCCACCCGCCAGGTGCCCCGCACGGCCCGCCAGCCGGTGAGTCCCGCGTCGGCGAAGCGGTCGTCGATCGGGCCGGTGGTGACCGGGGCGGGCCGCGTCCCGTCGGACGGCCCGGCGCCGCCGTTCACCGTGGGCCAGCCGTCCACCCAGTCGAGCCGGTCCAGCAGCATCGGCCGCTCGTTGACCCCGAACGGCTCGTCGAGGTACGGGTCGGCCCGGTCGATGGCGTGGTAGACGATCCAGTCCTGCCCGGAGAGGTCGGTCAGCACCGCATTGTGCCCGGTGCCGATCCAGCGGTTGCCGTTCTGGGTCAGCACCGGGGTACCACCCGCCCGGGACACGTCGAGCCGCTGACCCTCCCGGTCCACGAACGGGCCGAGCGGGCTGCGTGAGCGTCCGACCTGGACGGAGTAGCCGGTGGCCGGGCCGGCGCAGCAGTTGGCGGTGGAGGCGAAGAGCCAGTACCAGCCGTCGTGCCGCAGCACATAGCTGCCCTCGAACTTGTTGTCGATCGCGACGAGCCGCGGGGTGCCGACCGCGCGCAGCCCGTCGGGGGAGAGTTCGGTGACCGAGATCCCGCCGTAGTAGCTGCCGTAGTAGAGGTACCTGGTGCCGTCCACATCGGTGAACTGGCTGGGGTCGATGGTCCAGAGATAGCCGCCCCCGCCGCCGGGGCGCGGGGCGACCACGGGCTGGTCGGCGAAGGTCCACGGGCCGGCGGGGCTGGGCGCGGTGGCCGCCCCGACGGCGGTGTCGAAGGTGTCGTCGGAGACGGTGGTGTCGGTGACGGTCACGTACATCACCCAGCGGCCGTCGACCCGACGCACGTCCGGGGCCCAGAGCATCGCGCCGGGCGCCGCCCAGGACGGGCGCTGGTCGGCGGTGAAGGCGTCCCCGACGTAGGTCCAGTCGGCGAGGTCGGTGGAGCGGGCGATCGGCACCCGGTGGGGCTGCCGCTCGCCCTCGCGCAGCGGGTCGGAGGTGCCGAAGGCGTACCAGAGGCCGTCGTCGCCCCGGACCACGGCCGGGTCGGCGAAGGTGTCGGCGAAGCGGGCGGAGACCGGGTTCGTGTACCGGGCGGGTGGGCCGGAGTCGGCCGAAGCCGACAGGGCGGGGGTGGTGGCGAGCAACAGACCGAGTGCGGCGGTGACGCCGCGGCGGAGGTGTCCCATCAGACCTGCCTTGGGGGAGGGCGATCAGTCGACGAAGGTCTCTGTCTGTTTACAACGTTGGATACAACGATGTAAAGAGCGCCGCGCCGATGCCTGAACCGTCCGGTGGGGGCCGAACCGTCGCCGTGCCAGCATGGTGGGATGACCACGACCAGCACCGACGGCCGCGGGATGGCCGCGCTCGCCGCGTTGCTCGCCGACCGCACCCGGGCCGGCTTCTGCCTGGCCCTGCTCGACGGCCGGGCGTGGACGGCCGGGGAACTGGCCCGCTCCGCCGGGGTGGCGGCGTCCACCGCGAGCGACCACCTCACCCGGCTCGTCCAGGGCGGCCTGCTGGTCGAGGAGCGGCAGGGGCGGCACCGGTACGTCCGGCTCGCCGGCCCGGCGGTGGCCCAGCTGATCGAGGACCTGGCCGGGCACGCCCCCGCCCCGCCGGCTGCGCCGCGCACCTTGCGCGCCGCGTCGGCCGGCACCGCGCTGGCGTACGCCCGGACCTGCTACGACCACCTCGCCGGGCGGCTCGGCGTGCTGCTGCACGACGCCCTGCTCGACCGGGGCGTGCTGGACCGCGCCGGCGGGCTCGCCCTCACCCCGGCCGGGGTCACCTGGCTGGCGGAGCTCGGCGTACCGGTGGAACCGCTGCGCGCGGCCCGGCGACCGCTGCTGCGGGACTGTCTGGACTGGACGGAGCGCCGGCCGCACCTGGCCGGGGCGCTGGGCGCCGCGCTCTGCCACCGCTTCCTCGACCTCGGCTGGACCGTACGCGGCACCGGCCGGGC
>NZ_JBSGJR010000840.1:0-2062 GCF_053605645.1 Micromonospora sp. NPDC003776 | reverse complement strand
TCGATCGAGCCTGCTCATCTTGATCGGACACGGCGGCGGAGGCGACCACCACGGCGATGCCAGCACCCACGCCCGCGACCGCCGGGTGCCCGGTGACGGAGCTGCCCGTGCCGGCCGGGATGACGGACGTCACGGCCGGCGGGGTGGACCCGACCGGGCGGTACGTCATCGGCAACGCCGTGGTCGGGCAGGACTTCCGACCGGTGCTGTGGACCGACGGCCGGGCGCAGGCGCTGCCGGTGCCCGGCAAGTCGGTTCAGCTGACCGCCGTCAACGCCGACGGGGTCGCGGTCGGCCTGGTGGAGGACGGCAGGCAGGAGTACGTCTTCCGCTACGAGAAGGGCGCGTACACCCGGTTGCGCACCCCGCCGGGCGACTGGCACGTCTACCCGACTCCGGCGATCAACGCGGCGGGTGACGTGGTCATCAACGCGGAGCCGCGCGGCAACTCGGGGGGCAAGGACAGCTTCGCCCTGCTCTGGCGGGCGGGGTCGACCACCGCGGTCCGGCTGCCGCTGCCCGACGGTGCCAACGTCTACGACATCACCGACGACGGAACGGTCGTCGGCGCGATCTACCGGAACGGCTCCGCCGAGACGGCGTACGCGTGGGACCAGCGGGGCAACGGCCGCAAGCTGACCGCACCGGCCGGCGAGAAGGCCGCCGCCTACACCGCGCAGGGCGACTGGGCGGCGGGGGGCCTGTGGCCGTCCCAGTCGGCGGCGTTGTGGAACCTGCGGTCCGGCGAGGTGACCCAGCTGACGGTGGACGGTCCCGGCGAGGCGGTCAACGCCCGCGGTTGGGTCGTGGTCATGGGCGCCGTGCTGCGCGACGGGGCAGCGGCCGAGCTCCAGGTGCCCGCCGGGCAGACCGGCCTCGCGGCGGCGGTGTCCGACACCGGGCTGGTCGTGGGGCACGCGCGGACCGGTGCCGGCGAGGACATGCGGAACCTCGGACCGCGCGTGTGGCGGTGCTGAACCAGAGGAGCTGACCGGCCGGTGACGGGTTCCGTCACCGGCCGTTCGGTGCCCGCCCGACCACCGCCGCTCATTCCCCGATGGTGCCGAACGTCGGCGCGCCGACGCTGTCGTACGTCAGCAGGGTGACCCCGCTGCCGGAGGTGCGGCTGTCGGTCAGCCGCAGGCCGGCCGGCGGGACGCCGTCGGCGAAGAGTCGCCGCCCGCGGCCCAGGACCACCGGAAAGAGCAGCAGGTGGTACGTGTCGATCAGGCCCTCACGCATCAGCGAGCGGGCCAGCGTGCCACTGCCGTGCACCTGCAGCTCGCCCCCGGGGCGGTTCTTCAGCCCGGTGACCGCGGTGGCCAGGTCCCCGTCGAGGCGCTGCGAGCCCGACCAGCTCAGCTCGTCCGTCCGGTCGGTGGCGACGTACTTGGGCAGCCGGTTCAGCGGGTTGTCGGGGCCGCCCTCCGCGGGGTCGGTGACGTGCGGCCAGTAGGCGGCCATGATGTCGTAGGTCTTCCGTCCGAGCAGCAGGGCGTCGGCCCGGCCGAGGATCTCCCCCATCCACCCGCCGACGGTCTCGTCGAAGTGCGGCGGCAGCCAGCCGCCCAGGTCGAATCCGTTGCTGCGGTCCTCGTTCCGCCCGCCGGGGGCCTGCATGACGCCGTCGAGGGTCAGGAACGTGGTGATGGTGAGTCGCATGGTGCTGCTCCCTTCGGCTGGCCGGCCGGGGTGGCGGCCTCATCGTGCCGACGGGCGGCGGCCGCCGATTCGACAGCTCCGTACGGGATTGTGACCCGGCCCACATCAATTCAGCGCCGGTTCGGCCGTCCGTCGGCGGACGGCAGGGGCACCACGCGTTCCTCGTGCACCTCGATCTCGGCGCGGAACCGGTGCGCGGCCGGATGCCAGATCTCGTCGAACGGGCCCATGACGTCCCCGCCGACCCCGCGCCGGCGTACCCGCGACCCCAGCCACGCCAGGGCCGCCAGGACCGCGGCGAGCACCCCCACCACCAGCAGGATCGCCGCGAGTTCCGCCATCCGACCAGGATATGGCCGGCGCGCCCGAGCGGTAGTCGGATCGTCCGGCCGCTCGGCCA
>NZ_JBSGJR010000839.1:0-2066 GCF_053605645.1 Micromonospora sp. NPDC003776 | reverse complement strand
CTGCTGGGCGCGGACGACGGCGGCCTTCACCCGATCGCGGCCGAGCGTGCCGACGGCGTCGGCGAGCGCCGGGTCGGCGAGCAGCGCGTCGGTACGCGGCACCCGCCGCCGCGGGTCGGCGTCACGCATCGGGTCACCCCCTGGCGGGCCTCGCAGAGGCGGAACCCTCGAATCTGCTTGGCGGAGACGGACGGGAATCGAACCCGCCTGGCCCGGGTCCCGGACCACACCGGTTTTGAAGACCGGGAGGGGCACCAGCCGCCTGAACGCCTCCAACCAGCACTTAACCACATACGATCTCCCGCCGCCCGGCGAGGGCGGCAGCTCCGCCGGATCAGGGTCCGGGCGTCTGGAAGTGCGGCCTCGGCTTGCCGGCCGTGCTGGGCAGCCGGGTGAGCGGCGGGAGCACCAGCGCGACGAAGGCGATGATCCCGATGACGGTGAACGGCAGGGTGTAGCTCTTCCCGCTGGCGTCGTAGAGCACGGCGGTGAGCAGCGGGCCGACCACGCCGCCGATGCTCCACGCCACGATCATCGCCCCGTAGATGGCACCCGCGTTCGGGGTGCCGAAGTAGTCGGCGGCGGTCGCCGGCATGGTGCCGAAGCCGCCCCCGTAGGCGAGGTAGACCAGGGCGGCGAGCACCGCGAAGAGCCAGAAGGCGGAGGCGTGCGGCAGGATCAGAAAGCAGATGCCCTGCAGCGCGAGCATGCCGAGGAACGCCGGCATCCGGCCGATCCGGTCGGACAGCCACGCCCAGGCCACCCGCCCGCCCCCGTTGAACAGGCCGAGGATGCCGACCATCCCGGCGGCGGTGGCCGCGCTGACCCCGGCGACCGTCTGGGCCGCGTCCGCGGCCTGCGAGATCAGCGCGATGCCGCAGGTCACGTTGAGGGCGAGGATCAGCGTGAGCTGGTACCACTGCCGGGTGCGCAGGGCCTCACCGAAGGTGTACGTCCGGGTTCCGGCGACCGCCCGGCCGCCGACCGCCGGGGTGAAGCCCGGCACCTGGTAGCCGGCGGGTGGGTCGCGGAAGAACGACGCCCCGAGCAGCACGGCGACCAGGTAGGCGATGCCCAGGGGCAGGAAGACGCTGGTCTTGTGGTCGGTGCCGGCCAGCAGCGCCTTGGCCACCGGCGCGGTGATCACCGCGCCGAAACCGAAGCCGGCCACCGCGATGCCGGTGATCAGGCCCCGCTTGTCGGGGAACCACTTGCTGAGCATCGCGATCGGGGTGATGTAGGCGGCGCCGAGGCCGATGCCGCCCAGCACCCCGTAGGTGAGCAGCAGCAGCCAGAGTTGGTCGCTCGAGGACACCAGCGAGGCCAGCATGGTGCCGACGGCGTAGAGGATGCCGCCGCCCAGGGCGACCGGTCGCGGTCCCCGGCGGTCCTGGATGCGCCCGCCGACCAGGCTGCCGATGAAGATGGTGCCGATCGCCACCTCGAACGGCAGCACCACCTCGGCCTTGCTCCAGCCGAACTCGGCCTGCAGCGGCTTGTTGAACACGCTCCACGCGTACACCGCGCCGAGCGCGAGCTGGACGAGCACGGCGGCCAGCACGAGGCCCCACCGGCCCCGTGTCGGTGGTCGACGATCCCGCGAACCTTCGGTTGATGTGGCCATGAGCGGTACCCCCGTATCGGCTCATGGGCCTGGCGCCTGCTACGTGTCCGCCCCCGAATTCGGGCCGGCGCCCGGCCCGCTGACGTCTGATGTGCCGCGCTCCCGCTGCGCGCGTTCCCGCTGCGGGACGACCGTGTACTTCGGGTCCCTCGCCGAGGCGACCCCGCCGTGGAAGATGCCGAACCGGGTGCAGACCGAGGCGGCCAGCAGCGCGCCGCCGGAGAGCGCGGAGAGCAGCCGGCTGCGGCGGCCGACCAGCGCGCCCACCACGCCGGCGGCGGTCAGCGACCGGCCCGCGCGCAGCAGCTTGCCGGCGGTGCCGACCGTGTAGGGCTCGCTGAGCAGGCCCAGCCGGTTCTCCACCCGGTGCGATCCCCACAGCTCCAGGGCCGCGCCGGCGACGGCGAGGCGCCGCGCCGGGCCGGCCTGCCCGGGCGGCGCG
>NZ_JBSGJR010000838.1:0-2069 GCF_053605645.1 Micromonospora sp. NPDC003776 | reverse complement strand
CGCGCGTCGGCCGTCGCGCCCACGCTACTCCCGGCTCCGCCACGGCACCGGGGAACCGGCCTCAGCGCAGCGCGACCGCCTGGAGGCTGACGTTGATGCTCGGTGCTGAGCGCGTACACCACCCGGCCCAGGCCGGAGCGCTCGATCGCCGTGACACACATGCCGCAGGGCTGGCAGCTGGTGTACATGGTGGCGACCGCGGCGGCGTCGGGGGCGAGGTTCCGGGCCGCCCAGCGGGCCAACTTCAGCTCCGGATGGGCGGTGATGTCGTCGTCGGTCCGCTCGGTGTTGACCTCCTCGGCCAGCACCCGCCCGTCCGCGTCGACCAGCAGTGCGCCGAACGGGCCGTCCCCGGCGTCCCGGGCGGCGGTGGCCAGCGCGACGGCCCGGCGCAGGTGGCGTTCGTCGGTCTCGGTCAGCACGCTCATCCGCTGCGCATTCCCCACGGGGCGTCCCGGCACACCGGCGCCGATTAGCCTGACGGCGTGCGGACGGTCGAGCTGCTCTGTTCCCCGGAGCTGGAGGAGGCGGTACGCGCGGCCTGGGTTCGGCTGGCCGCGGCCGGCCTGCCCAGCCTGGCGCGCAACGCGCACCCGACCAACCGGCCGCACCTGACCCTCGCGGCCGTCGACGAGTTCCCGCCCGGCGCCTCGCGGCGCCTCGCCGACCTCTGTGACGCCGCGCTGCCGCTGCCGGCCCGGCTCGGCCGGGTGGAGGTGCTCGACGGCAGCGCCCCGCTGGTCTGGCTGGTCCGCCCCGCGCCGCAGCTGCTCGCCCTGCACGGCGCGGTCTGGGACGTGCTCGCCGCCGGCGACGGCCAGCACCCCTGGCACGCGCCGGGCCGGTGGATCCCGCACCTGAGCCTGGCGCTGCGGTTCCGCGACGCCGACCGGCGCCGCGCCCGGGCGGTGGCCGGCCTCGACCGGCCCAGCGGGGAGTTCGTCGCCGCGCGCAGCTACGACAGCCGGACCCGGACGATCACCGAGCTGGTTCCGGCGTGCCCCCGCCCCGGCGGGTGAGATCGGTGGCCCGGGCCACGATGCCGGCCTGCGCCGCGGTGGACCGCCACGCGGCCCCCGCCAGGTGAGCTGACGGGGGCCGCGCCGCCGGTGGCTCAGCGGTAGAAGCGCAGGTAGTCGAACTCCGCGGTGACCGGCGGCGTGGCGCCGCCCTGCGCGACTAGCCCGATCCGGGGCGTGGTGTCGGCCGGGAACGTCCAGACCGCACCCCAGGTCCAGCGGACCCCGTCGCGGCTGGAGGCGGCCCGGAACTCGTGCTCGCCGGTGACCGGGTCGACGTGGTGCGCCAGCCGGAGCCAGGTGGTGGTGGCCGGCGTGCCGACGATGCTGCCGCCGTACACGGTCTGGCCGGCGAAGGGCAGCTCGTAGCCGTACTCGACCTGCCGGGTGTTCCAGATCGCCACCTGGGCCAGCCGGGCGAACCGGTCGTCGTCGACGTACGCCACCATGCCCGCCTGCTGGTAGTTGCGGACGGTGTCCTCACCCAGGTCGAGGGTCACCCTGGTCTCCGCCACGTAGTCCCCGGCGGGCGCGTCGCGCAGCAGCACCCCGGCGGTGTTGCCGGTGCCGACCAGGTCGGTCGCCTCCACCGGCCAGCGCAGCGCCCCGTCGGCGACGGTCGCCGCCGGGTTGCGCCGCACCCACTGCCAGGCCGGGTCGAGCCCACCGTCGAACTCGTCAGACCAGTCGGGCAGCAGCGGGCCGACCGTCGGCGGGGCGACCGGGTGCCGCACCGGCCGGTACAGCCGGGCCGCGCTGACGTTGTCGAACTCGGCGGTCCCGTCCTCGGCGAACAGGGTCAGCGGCCCGGCGGCCGGGCCGGTCAGCGCCAGGCTGACCACGGCGAGCGGGTCGCCCAGCCGGTCCGGGGTCAGTTCCGCGACGAGCTGCCGGCCGCGTACCTCGACCGCGAGGTTGTGCCGGTCGGCGAGGTCGAGGCCGGCGGGCAGCGGGGCGGACGTGGGGCGGGCCGCGGCCGCGCGGGGGGCCAGCCCCGCGTCGGGGGACCCGGCCCCGCCCCGGGCCCGCCCCACCCCCCCGGCGCCCGGC
>NZ_JBSGJR010000837.1:0-2080 GCF_053605645.1 Micromonospora sp. NPDC003776 | reverse complement strand
GCCGGCGTCCTCGACCGGCAGCCGCGGGGCGCCCGGTTCCGGGTCGAGTTGGCGGAGGTGCGGTGATGCGCCGACCCCTCGCGGCGGTCCTGCTCGTGGTGCTGCTCGGCGGCTGTGGCGTCCCGGTCGACGACCGGCCCCGCCCGGTGTCCGCCCCGCCCGGCTCGTTTCCCGCCGCCACGGGGACGGCGACCACCGATCCCGACGGGCGGGTCGACGAGACCCTGTGCTTCGTCCGGGACGACGGGCTGGCGGCCGCCACCCGCCGGGTCGACGGCCTCTCGGGCGTCGACACCCACCTGCAGCACCTGCTCGCCGGGCCGGACGACGCGGAACGGGAACGGGGCCTCTCCACCGCCCTGCCGGGCACGATCACGGTCGCGGGGGTCAGCGCCGTCGGCACCGTGGTGACGGTCGACGTGCGGGAGGCGGGCGAGGAGACCGGCCGCAGCGACGAGATGCTCGCGTTCGGCCAGATCGTCTGCACGTTGACCCAGCGGGCGGACGTCGACAGCGTCGCGTTCCGGCGCGACGGCCAACCGTTGGAGGTGCCCCGCGCGGACGGCTCGCTCTCCGCGCTGCCGCTCACCGCCGCGGACTACCGGCCGCTGCTGCGTCGCTGACCGACCGGCTCAGCCGCCGGACGCCCGGCGGATGTCGAGCAGGTGGTGCTCACCCTCGTGAACGGTGTGCTGGCCGAGCCAGAGGAGGGTCCGGACCTGCCGCTGCGGCCACGGATAGACGCCGGTACGGGCCAGCTGCGCCGCGCCGAGCCCGGCGAACCGGGTCGCCAGCTCGTCGGCGGCGGTGCCGAGTTCGGCCAGGACGGTCACCGGTTCCTGGTCGTTGTACCGCTCCGCGACGGCGCGCTCGTCGCGGCCCATGGGGAGGAACGTCGGTTCCTCGACGCGGAGTGCCAGGGCGAGCCGTTCGGCCTGAACGCGCAGCACGTCCCGGACGTGGCAGGTGTACTCCAGCGGCGACCACACCCCCGGGGCGGGGCGCCGGCGGACGTCCGCCACCTCGTCGAGGGCGCCGGTGAACCGGCCGCGCAGGTCGCGCAGGAGCGCGGGCAGCGCGGCGCCGGCCACCCGGGAATACACGAAGAGGCACTCGTCGCAGCGGTCCACGGACGCAGGATATGCCCCCGCCGCACGCCGCCCCGACCTCGTTTTGTGGCCGCCGTCGCAATCTCCCGACCGACTCCAGTGGGTGAATGTCCATGTATGGGCGCTATATCCATCGTCCGTTCGGTTGATTAGCTGCCGGACTTTGGTCTAGTGTGGCTGGCACGACCGGTGCTGGGAGGCACCCGTTCTCCTCAGGACAGGAAGGGCAGTATGACCACGACGACCATCGCCCCGACGACGACCGACGTGCACCGTGCCCCGGTGACCGGCGAGGAGTCCCGCGCCAGCGAGCTGATCGCCGCCCTGTCCACGCTGCCGGAGGGGCACCCGGAACGGGCGGCGCTGCGCAACCAGGTCATCGAGGCGTGGCTGCCGCTGGCCAACCACCTCGCCGCCCGCTACAGCGGCCGGGGCGAGCCGGCCGGCGACCTGGCCCAGACCGCCGCCCTCGGGCTCATCAAGGCGGTGGACCGGTTCGACGCCGCCCGCGGCGTGGACTTCGCCGGCTTCGCGATCCCCACCATCCTCGGTGAGATCAAGCGGCACTTCCGCGACCGCACCTGGAACATCCGGGTCCCGCGCCGCCTCCAGGAGCTGCGGCTGCGCATCTCCGAGGCGAACAGCACGCTGACCCAGACGCTCAACCGGGCGCCCACCGTCGCGGACATCGCCGCCCACCTCGACGTCACCGAGGAAGAGGTGCTCGAGGGCCTGGAAGGCGCGCGCGCCTACAACGCCGTGTCGCTGTCCACCCCGATCGGTGACGGCGACAGCGCCACCGAACTGGGCGACACCCTCGGCGCCGACGACAGTGAGTACGAGCTGGCCGAGCTGCGTGCCTCGCTCGGACCGGCATGACCGTCACCCCTCAGGCCAGCGGGGCCGCCTCCGAGCGCACCGGGCTGCACGTGACGTACGACGGCCGGCTCCATCCGGCGGAGATGCTCGCC
>NZ_JBSGJR010000836.1:0-2105 GCF_053605645.1 Micromonospora sp. NPDC003776 | reverse complement strand
GCCGCGTGCCGGCGCCCCAGGCTGCCCAGCGCGGCCACCTCGGGCGGGCTGAGCCAGCCGGCGCGGACGTAGTCCGGCAGGGTCCGCTCGGTGAGCCGCCCCTCCCAGGCGCGCAGCCAGATCGCCAGCCCCACCATGCCGAAGAAGATCGGCACCATCACGCCGATGTAGCCGTACAGGGCGATCAGCGGCTGGCCGGTGGCCGCGGCCAGCGAGGGCAGCAGGTTCCAGGTGCCGTGCAGCATCATCGCGAGCAGCAGGCCGGCGATCGGGGCGAGGATGCGTACCCGCCGGTCGGCGGTGCGCGCGGCGACCCCGAGGCCCACCCCGGTCATCGAGGTGAACAGCGGGTGGGCGAAGCCGAAGAGCAGGATCCGGACGATGAAGATGGCGATCACCTGCTGGGCGCCGGTGGCCGGGCCGTACTCCTGGACGCCGGTGCGGTAACCGTACCCGCCCAGGTAGAGGATGTTCTCCACCATGGCGAAGCCGATCGCGGAGAGCCCGCAGTAGACCAGCGCGTCGGTGATCCCGGAGAACTCCCGGCGCCGGAAGATCAGCAGCAGGATCGGCCCGGCCGCCTTGGTCAGCTCCTCGATGAACGGGGCGACCAGCACGGCGGTCAGCGCGGTGGGCAGCCCCCAGTCCTTGAAGAGCTTCGCGCCGGTCTCGTTGACCAGGAGCGAGATGGCGGTGGAGACGAACGCGCCCCAGACGAAGGCGAAGATCAGGTAGAGGACGGGCTCCGGTTCGTACCGGTCCAGCCAGAGGAAGCAGGAGACCAGGACCGGCACCGGCAGGATCGCCGCGATCACGCCGACCAGCAGCGCCTGGGCGCCCAGGCTCTCGCCGAGGGTGTAGACCATGAACACCGCGCCCGCGGCGATCACCAGCACCACCCCGGCGAGCGCCAGGATCCGCCGCCAGCCGAGCCGGCGCAGCGGCATCCGGGGCGCCGACGACCCGGGCGGCGGGACGGCGGGCGCGGTCGGCGGCGGCGGCAGGGCTCCGCCGGGCGGGGTGTCGGCCATGCGGTCAGCGTAGTCATCCCCGGCCCTCTTCTCCGGCCGCATCGCGCCCGCTATGCTCCGAGGCAGGTCACGAGTGCCAGCGTCAAGCCCCGGCTTGCTGGCCGGCAACCCTCGTCGAGTTCGCGGTGGGGTGCCCCGGGTGATGACCGGGCCCAGCCCGAACCGCGTGCTGGGCAAGCGCGGACCCCGTCCCGGTGCCCATACCCCGGGGTCCCCTGGACCCGGGAGGCTCCGGCATGACCGTCACCCTCGTACCCTCGCTGCCCACGCTCTCCACCCCGCCGGCGCCGACCGGGCCGGACCCGCTCGGCGTGCTCGGCGTACCGGGGGAGATCAACCTGGACCACGCCGCCAGCGCGCCATGCGCGCGGGCGGCGGCCGACGCGGTGGCCGAGCTGCTGCCCTGGTACGCGAGCGTGCATCGCGGCGCCGGAGCGCTCTCGCGGCGCTGCACCCTGGCCTACGAGCGGGCCCGGCAGACCGTCGGCGACTTCGTGGGCGCCCGCCCCGAGGATCACGTGGTCTTCACCCGGAACACCACGGACGCGGTCAACCTGCTGGCTCGGGCGCTGCCCGACGGCACCACCGTGGTCACCTTCGCCGGCGAGCACCATGCCAACCTGCTGCCCTGGCCGCGCGGCTCGGTCCGGCTGCCGGTGCCGGCCAGCCCCGCCGAGGCGGTACGCGCACTCGACGCCGCCCTGGGCGAACTGTCCCGCGACGCCCGGCCCGGCCTGCCGGTGCTGGTCACGGTGACCGGGGCGAGCAACGTGACCGGGGAACGCTGGCCGGTGGCCGAGCTGGCCCGGGTCGCCCGGCGGTACGGCGCCCGGATCCTGGTGGACGCCGCCCAGCTCGCCCCGCACGCCCCGGTGGACCTGGCCGCGCTGGACGTGGACTACCTGGCGCTGTCCGGACACAAGCTGTACGCCCCGTTCGGCGCGGGGGTGCTCGTCGGGCGGGGCGACTGGCTGGACGCGGCGGCCCCGTACCTGGCCGGCGGCGGGGCCACCAGCCACGTGGGCGCGGCCACCCACGAGGTGCGCTGGGCGACCGGGCCGGCCCGCCTCGTGC
>NZ_JBSGJR010000835.1:0-2138 GCF_053605645.1 Micromonospora sp. NPDC003776 | reverse complement strand
CGGCGCTCGCGGCGCGGTTCGGGCTCGTCGCGGACCGGCACCCCGCTCGGCTCCCGGGCGCCGGTCAGCTCGGCCAGCGCCGGGTCGCCCGCGCGGACCCGGGACTCGGCCGGCTCGACACCGGCCTTCTCCAGCATGGCCAGCGTGGTCCGGCGCTGCTTCGGCAGCACCAGGGTCGCCACCGCGCCCGACTCCCCGGCCCGGGCGGTGCGTCCGGCCCGGTGCAGGTAGTCCTTCGGGTCCTTGGGCGGGTCGATGTGCAGCACCAGCGTCACTCCGTCGACGTGGATGCCCCGGGCCGCCACGTCGGTGGCGACCAGCACGTTCATCCGGCCCTCGCGGAACTCGGCCAAGGTGCGGGTACGCATCCGCTGGGTCTTGCCGCCGTGCAGGCCACCGGCCCGTACGCCGACCGCGGCGAGCTGCTCGACCAGCCGGTCCACGCCGAGCTGGGTACGGGCGAAGAGCATGGTGCGGCCGTCCCGGGCCGCGATCGACGCCGCCACCGCAAACTTGTCGTGCGGCGGGATCAGCAGCAGGTGGTGGTCCATGGTGGACACGGCGGCGGTCGGCGGCGCGGTGGAATGCGTGACCGGGTCGGTCATGAACCGCTTGACCAGGGTGTCCACGTCGTTGTCCAGGGTGGCCGAGAAGAGCAGCCGCTGGGCGTCCGACGGGGTCTTCGAGAGCAGCTCGGTGACCTCGGGCAGGAAGCCCATGTCGGCCATCTGGTCGGCCTCGTCGAGCACGGTGACCTCGACGTCGTCCAGCTTGCAGACGCCGCGCTCGATCAGGTCACCGAGCCGTCCCGGGGTGGCCACGACGATCTCCACACCGCGGCGCAGCGCGTCGATCTGCCGGTCGTACGGGACGCCGCCGACGGCGGTCTTGAGGAAGATGCCGACCGCCTTGCCGAGCGGCATCAGCGCGTCGTTGACCTGCATGGCCAGCTCACGGGTGGGCACCAGGACCAGGGCGCGCGGGTGCAGCGGCCGGGCCCGGTTGCGGTCGGCGAGCCGGGCGATCACCGGCAGGCCGAATGCCAGCGTCTTGCCGGAACCGGTCTGGCCGCGGCCGAGCACGTCCCGGCCGGCGAGGGCGTCCGGCAGGGTGGCCCGCTGGATCTCGAACGGGGTGGTGATGCCCTGTCGGGCGAGCGCGTCGACGAGCTGGCGGGGCAGGCCCAGCGCGGCGAAGTCGGGCGCGTCGGTGACCGGGAGCTCCGGCGTGACGATCTGGTCGGCGGACGGGGACGTGCCAGGGGCAGCGTAGGTGGTCAAGAAATGCCTTTCGAGCGGGGCGCATCTTCGCGATGGCCCGCCGCGGCACCGTACGCCGCCGATTCGCCCGCAAGATCGCCCATGGGCGCGCGATCGGCGCGCCGGGTCAGTGATCCCCACAAGTGTACGGCGGCGCGGTGAGGCCGCCACCGCACCGCGATCCCGTAGTGGGCGGGCTCACCCCGTCACTTGTCGAGCATGTTGCTCGTGATGCCGCTCATCGCGTCGTTTGCGAGGAACACGACCAGCAGGCTGATCCCGATCAGCAGGCCCAGCGCGACGGCCAGCACGATCACCACCCGGGTGTTGCTGGACCGGGCCGACGGGCCGTCCTCCGCCCAGCCCTGGGCGAGGATGTGCCCGGTCAGCGAGCCGGAGTTCTCCACCGGGTTGCTGTGCGGGAGGGAGACCGTCGCGAAGCCCGGCCCGTCCGTCCCGCCGTACACCGTGCCGGCCAGATCCGGGCCACCCTGGTAGGTCGGCCGGGTGGCCGGGCCGGTGGCGGGCCGGTAGGGGCCGCTCCCGCCCGCGCCCGGTTCGGTCGGCGGTGGCCAGCTCGGCAGCGCGGGCGCCGGCACCACGGGCGGGGCGGAGGCGGGTGCGCTCGCGCGGGCCGCGGGAACGGCGGGGGCGGGGAACGACGGTGCGGCCGGAGGGGTGGAAACCGGCCCGCCCGCCGGGCTGGGCATGGCGGGCGGAGGCGGGAACGGTGGGGCCGGCATCGGCCCGGGCGGCGGCGGAGCCGGAGCCGCCGTTGCGGCCGACGCCGCCGGTGCCCGCCCCGCCGCCGGGTCCGGTGCCGCCGTTCCCGGCGCCGCCACCGGGGCCGACCCCGCCCGGGCCGGTCCCACCGGTGCC
>NZ_JBSGJR010000834.1:0-2146 GCF_053605645.1 Micromonospora sp. NPDC003776 | reverse complement strand
CCCACTCCGGGCCCCGCCACCGCCGGGCAGCCCGGCGACCGCCAGGCGGCCCGGCCCGCGAGCGCCGTCCGGCGCAGCGCCGGCCCGAGCACCGGCCCGGCGGAGAGCAGCAGCGCCGCCAGATTGGCCCAGACCCAGTAGCCGTACGGGCGGTCGGCCGCCCAGCCCTGGTAGTAGCGCTCGACGACCCGCGCGTACCCCTCCCACCAGCGGAAGCCGGCCAGCACGAAGAGCGCGGTCACCACGGCGACGCCCGCCGTCCCGGCGAGCAGCACGGCCGGCCGGCGGTCCCGGCGCAGCGCCACCACGGCCAGCGCCAGCACGGCCACCAGCACGAACCCGTACGACAGGTACAGCGCGAAACCGAGCAGCAGCCCCCCGCCCAGCGCGGCGACCGGCCCGCGGACCGTCAGCAGGGCGAGCCCGGCGGCGACCACGCCGGTGAAGACGGCATCGCCGGAGGCGCCCAGCCAGACCGCGCCCGGCAGCAGCACCAGGAACGGCAGCACCGCCCGGGCGGCGTCGGCGGCCCCCAGCGCCCGCAGGGTCACCGGGACCGACACGGCGGCGGTCGCGCCGACCAGCACGCAGCACAGCGCCGCGGCGGTACCGCCGCCCAGCCCGACCCGGTCCAGCCAGACGAAGACCAGCAGCGCGCCCGGCGGGTGGCCGGCGGTGTGGGTGGACCACGAGTCGGGCTGGAAGTCCAGGATCCGGTCGGTGAAGGCGGCCAGCATCCGGGGGATGTCGACCACCCCGGGCACCTCGTGCAGGTACTCCGCCTGCGGGGTGAGCCGCCGGGTCAGCCCGGCCGACCACCCGTCCACCAGCGCCAGGGCCAGCGTCCAGGCGACCGCCGCCAGCCAGCCGGCGGCCAGCAGCGGCCCCCACCGGGCCGTCCGCGCCCAGCGCAGCCCGGGCCCCAGCACGGCGGCGGCGACCAGCACCGCCGGCGCGGTCCCCCAGCCGAGGTGCGGGCGCCAGGTGGCGTAGAGCGGGGCGGCGTCCGCGTGCAGGCCCACGCCCCGCCGGTTCAGCACCAGCCCGACCACGACCGCGGCGGCAAGCAGCGCCGCCTCGACCGCCAGCACGAGCAGGTCGCCCCGGTCCCGGGACGCGGCCCGGCCCGGCGCGGGGTTCCGGCTCAAGGTGGGTGCGGGTCTCATGACGACCGGACGGTACGGGGTGCCCGCGCGCCGCGCCGGGCGAACCGGCGACACGTCACCGGACGGTAAGAAATCCCTGCTCGGTAAGGGTTCCGTAAGCACGATCGGGGCCCCTGCGGGGGCGGGCCCGCCTAGCGTCGACGGCATGCCGACACAGATCGACGTGGTGCTGCCGTGCCTGGACGAGGCCGCCGCGCTGCCGGGTGTGCTGGCCGCGCTGCCGCCCGGCTACCGGGCCCTCGTGGTGGACAACGGCTCCCGGGACGGCTCACCCGAGGTGGCCGCCCGGCACGGCGCCCGGGTGGTACGGGAGCCACGCCGGGGCTACGGGGCGGCCGTGCACACCGGGATCGAGCACGCCGAGACCGAGCTGGTCTGCGTCCTCGACGCCGACGGCTCCTTCGATCCCGCCGAGCTGCCCGCCCTGGTCGCCCCGGTGGCGGCCGGCACCGCCGACCTGTCCGTGGGCCGGCGCCGGCCGGTACGCGCCGGGGTCTGGCCGTGGCACGCCCGGGCCGGCACCGCGCTGGTCGCCGCGCTGCTGCGGCAGCGGGGGGTGCCGTTGCGGGACCTCAGCCCGATCCGGGTGGCCCGCCGGGAGGCGCTGCTCGCCCTCGGGGTCACCGACCGGGCCTTCGGCTACCCCCTGGAGCTGATGATCCGGGCCGCCGCGGCCGGTTGGCGGATCCACGAGCGGGACGTCGCGTACGCGCCGCGCGCCGCCGGCACCCGGTCCAAGGTCTCCGGCTCTGTACGCGGCACCCTGCGGGCCACCCGCGACTTCGTCGCCGTGCTGCGCCAGGTGGAGGGGCGGCGATGACCGTCCTGCTGGTGATGGCCAAGGCGCCCGTGGCGGGGGCGGTGAAGACCCGGCTCTGCCCGCCGGCGACCGCGGCGCAGGCGGCCCGGATCGCCGCCGCCGCGCTGCGCGACACCCTGGACGCCGTCGCCGCCACCCCCGGCGTCATCCCGGCGCTGGC
>NZ_JBSGJR010000833.1:0-2152 GCF_053605645.1 Micromonospora sp. NPDC003776 | reverse complement strand
GGGCCGGGCCCCGTGACGTTTGACCGATTCGGGCCCGGGTAGCTGATCGTCGTGACCGACGACGCGCCCGTGACCGACCAGCCGGACACCCGACCGCTGGACGAACTGCTCGACGACATCTACCACGGCCAGGAACGGGTCACCCAGGCGGAGATCTACCGCCGCGCGGTGGCCGCGGAACTGCCGGCCGAGCTGCTCACCCGGATCGCCGCGCTGCCGCAGGGCGAGTACGCGGCCGACGAGGCGGCCGACCTGCTCGGCGGGACCGTCGCCTGAGGGGACCGGAACGGCACGACGGAGAGGACAGCGCGATGAGCGACCAGGGGCAGCGACACCACATCGAGGCGCTCGGTGACCCGCCGTCCGCGCCGGATCCGAACGGCGACCCGGACTTCGCCGGGGAGCACGAGGAGACCGCCGTGGCCGACGACATCATCACCGGCGAGGACGAGGAGAGCCGCGAGCCGGAGGCGCCACGCGGCTGGGCCGGCGAGAACCACGGCACCTCCCCGACCTGAGCGGCACGAACGACGAAGGGGCCGGCGCTCACCGCGCCGGCCCCTCGTCGTCTGCTCACTCCTCGTGCCCGCCCTCGGCCGCCCGCTGGGCCACCGCGTACCCCATCTGGAGGAAGTCGGAGGCGGCCACCGCGGTCAGCGCGGTGGCGACCAGCCGGGTGAGCCGCGGGGCCAGGACCAGGCCCCCGGTCAGCCCGGTGGCCACCCAGACCGCCAGGCAGAACGGGCAGCTCACCAGCTCGCCGAGGGCGTGCCGGGTGGGACTGCCCTGATCCCGGACCTGCTCCATCACCTCGCCGCTGCCGATCGGGTGGTCGTAGCGGGTGAACGGCGCGCGCAGCGGGCTGGTGATGGCGTCCTTGGACAGCAGCCGGCTGAGCTTGTGGGTCGCCACGCAGAGCAGCAGCACGTCGCTCGGCGAGGGCCGCTCCGGGACGGGCCGTCGGGTCGCCTTGACCAGGCCCACCAGGGACGCGGTCACCGCCGCGTACGTGCCCATCGCCTTGAGGTAGCCCTCCAGCGGCCGCTGCTCGTGCGGCGCGTACGCCTGGCGCAGGCGCGCCACTTTCTGCCTCAGGCCACTCCCGGTCACCCGGCCTCCTCGGTGCTCGTCGCGGAGCCGGCTCAGCCGGCGGTCAGGTTGTCGGCCACCTCGCGGGCGAGGCTGGCCAGGATCTCGTCGGCCATGCCGTGATCGGTGCCGGAGAGGTCCAGCCGTACCCGGGCACCACCGGCGTCGGCCGGCTCGACGTCGATGTCGGCCGTCCAGCCTTCGGCCCGGCAGCTCCAGCGGGCCCGCATCTCGTCCGCGTCGACGACCTCCACCTGCTGCGTACCGGTGCGCCGCAGCGGTTCGGGCAGCCAGGCGGCGGCCCGGTGGGGGTCGGTGGCGGTGTTGAACACCACCTCGGGCGGCGCGGACATGCCGCGCTCGGCGTGGCTGCCCATCAGGCGTCCCGCAGCCGGCTCGGGTCGACCTCGCGGCCGGGGTGCCGGGCGAGGTACTCGGTCTCCAGCTCGGCCGTGCGGCGCAGGTGGTTGGCGAGCGCGGAATCGGTGGCGTGCCGCAGGGTGTCCAGCCGGGTGCGGTGCAGGCTGTGCATCTCCCTGATCAGGTCCTCGTCGGCCAGCTCGGCCGGGTCCACGCCGAGCAGCTCGCCGTCGACGTCGCCGCTGACCGGGTCGGTCCGGGCGTGGTCGCCGTCCCACTCGGTCACCCGCTGCTCAGGGCTGGCGTCACGGCGTACTGAGTCGGTCATCGTCGCCCCCTCGTCTCGTTCGGGCTGGCGTCTAGACGGATGCCCAGCGGGGGTGCCACCAAACCCCTCGACCTACGACACCGCGTCGGAGACGGCCGCCGGTCCCGGTACCCTCAATGGCATGAAGCGGCTCTGGACACCGGCGTGGATCGTGCGCCACGTGGCCATGGTCGTGCTGGTCGTGGGCTTTCTCGGGCTCGGCTGGTGGCAGGTCACCCGGGCCGCCGGGGGCAACACGCTCAGCTTCGGATACGCGATCGAGTGGCCGGTCTTCGCCGGCTTCGTGGTCTTCGTCTGGTGGCGTGAGGTGCGGCACACCCTGCGGGGCAGGCCCGAGCAGCCGGTCGCCCCGGCGCCGCCGGCGGCCGCCGGGCC
>NZ_JBSGJR010000832.1:0-2159 GCF_053605645.1 Micromonospora sp. NPDC003776 | reverse complement strand
CGTTCGGCAGGCCGTAGCGCTGGCGGGCGTAGTCGAGGGCCTCCCAGCCCTCCATCTCCCGGCAGCCCTTCTTGTGCACCACCGGGGTCATCGGCTTGCCGGTCTTGCGGGCGTCCGCGTTCCACATCGGCTTGCCGTCGACCATCGACATGTGGTGCGACTTGACCTCGTGGCTGACGCAGATCCGGACCGTGCCGAGGGCGTCGATCACGTTCTTGAAGCCGCCGAAGTTGATGATCGCGGCGCCGTCGAAGCTGATCCCGGTCATGTTCTTGATGGTCTTGGCCATCAGCCGGGCGCCACCCTCCCAGCCGCCGCCCTTCTGCGCGCCGAAGTAGAAGGCCGCGTTGATCTTGTCGACGCCGCCCGGGTAGCCCGACTTCGAATCGGCCGGAATCTGCGCCTCGGTGTCCCGGGGAATCGAGATCAGGTACGCCTGGTCGTGGCTGGCCGGGATGTGCAGGATGATGATCGTGTCCGAGCGGACGTTGTCCGCGGCCCAGCGCTCCCGGGCGTCGACGCCGAGCAGCAGCATGTCGATCGGGCCGTCCAGGCTGTTGCCGCCCTCGGCGTCGGACTTGCCCGCGTCGCCGAGCAGGTTGCGCTGGGCGATCCCGCTGGTGGCCTGTCCGATCACCGCTTTGCTGCCGACGATCGCGACACCGCTGGTCATCATCAGCACCGCGCCGAAGATCAGCGTGAGTCGGGCCCAGAGCGGATCCTTCCGCTTGGTCCGCTTCCGGCCTCCACCAGGGCCGCGGCCACCCGGCCCGGGTTGGGTCGGAATGACCGGGGGTACTCGCCCGGGTGCTCCGGGATCCAGCGACTGGGGGCGATGGCTGGTCTGAACCGGCATGCGTGCTCCAGCTCGATGATCGGGGGCGGGACCACTGTACGTATCCGTTCCCGTCTTGGCGACCTCATCTGCTGGTCACTCCCGGTTTACCCCGCGGTTTTCCAGGGGGTTTGGCCGAACGGCTGATAAATGGCAACCGGTCGGCGGTTGGCTCGCCGTGGGACGAACCTTGACCACCGACCGGTATTGCTGTCCGCCGGGGCGCTCAGCCGCCGTCGCCCGTGGCGTTCGCCGGCTGGTTGGCCTTCACCCAGTCACCCATCGTGTCCGACGAGATGGCCTTGTACATCGCCAGCGCCTTCTCCCGGTCGGAGACCACGACCGACTGCCCGCCCACGTCCTGACCGCCCAGGTTGGGGCTGGTCAGGAAGGTCAGGTTCTGTCCGCGCAGGCTCCGGAACTCCAGCGCCATGTCGGTCACCGAGAAGTCCTTGTCCACGGTGACCGCCGCGGTGACCGCCTTGAGGAAGTCGTTCAGCTTCTTCGGGTTGCTCAGCGTGCCGGTGCTCGCCGCCTTGTCCATCAGCGCCTTGAGGAACTCCTGCTGGTGGCGCATCCGGGCGAAGTCGCCGTCCGGGAACTGCTTGCGCTGCCGGACCCAGTCCAGCGCCTCGGCGCCGTTCATGTGGTTCACGCCCTTGGTGAACGTCCGGTACGGCTTGTGGATCGAGGTGATCGTCCGCTCCACCTTCAGGTCCACCCCGCCCAGCGCGTCGGTGACCTCCTTGAAGCCGGCGAAGTCGATCGCCATCACGTGGTCGATCCGCACGTCGCTGAAGCACTCCACGGTCTTCACGGCCAGCGGCAGGCCACCGAACGCGAAGGCTGCGTTGATCTTGTTGCGCTGCCCCGAGTCGCAGGACGCGCCGGCGTTGTCCGGGATCGGCACGTACAGGTCACGCGGGATGGAGACCAGGTAGGCCGCCTTGTGGTCGGCCGGGACGTGCATGAGGATGATCGTGTCCGACCGCCACTTGCCCGAGGTCTCGACCGGGGCGTCCGGGTCCCGCGAGTCGCTGCCCACCATGAGGATGTTGAGCGCGCCGTCGACCGTCTTGGCCGGCCGCCCCCCGGTGATCTCCGAGAAGGGGTCGGTCCGGGCCAGGTCGTTGTTGAGGTTGCGGGCGTAGAGCCACGCTCCCGCGCCACCGAGCAGCGCGAGCACCAGCACCGCGACGCCCGCCACCAGGCCGATCCGGCCCCAGCGCGGCCGCGGACCACGTCGTCCCGGACCGCCGGAGCCGCCAGGCCCGCCCGGACCGGACGGTCCGCCGGGGCCGGCGGGCCCACCCGAGCGCGGCGC
>NZ_JBSGJR010000831.1:0-2160 GCF_053605645.1 Micromonospora sp. NPDC003776 | reverse complement strand
GCGGGCCGGGGAGCTGAGCCGGCCCGCCGATCAGTCCCGCTCAGCGTACCCATCGGGAACAGCGGGGCCACCACGGGCACCGGGACGGGCGATCCGGCATCCGGCGGGACCCGGCTCGGCCGTTAGGCTGAACGGTGATGGCATACCTGGATCACGCGGCGACGACCCCGATGCTCGACGAGGCACTCGAGGCGTACGTCGCCACGGCCCGCGAGGTGGGCAACCCGTCATCGCTGCACGCGGCGGGCCGGCGCGCCCGGCGGCGGGTGGAGGAGTCCCGGGAGCGGGTGGCAGCCGTGCTCGGCGCCCGCCCCTCCGAGGTCATCTTCACCGGCGGCGGCACGGAGAGCGACAACCTCGCGGTGAAGGGCATCTTCTGGGCCCGCCGGGCGGCCGACGCCGCGCGGACCCGGGTGGTCTCCAGCGCCGTCGAGCACCACGCGGTGCTGGACGCGGTGGACTGGCTCGCCGCGCACGAGGGCGCCGAGGTCGGCTGGCTGCCGGTGGAGACCACCGGCCGGCTGGACCCGGAGCGGCTCCGCGCCGAGCTCGCCACGCACGGCGACCGGGTGGCCGTGGTCACCGCCATGTGGGCCAACAACGAGGTCGGCACCGTGCAACCGGTGGCCGAGCTGGCCGCGGTTGCCGCCGAGCACGGCGTGCCGTTCCACACCGACGCGATCCAGGCCGTCGGCCAGGTGCCGGTCGACTTCGCCGCCAGCGGCGTGTCCGCGCTCACCGTCACCGGCCACAAGCTCGGCGGCCCCACCGGGGTCGGCGCGCTGCTGCTGGCCCGGGACGTGGCCGCCACCCCGCTGCTGCACGGGGGTGGCCAGGAGCGGGACGTCCGCTCCGGCACCCTCGACACGGCCGGCATCGTGGCCTTCGCGGTCGCCGTCGAGGCCGCGGTGAAGGGCCAGCAGGAGTACGCGGCCCGGGTCGCCGCGCTCCGCGACGAACTGGTCGAGCGGGTTCGGCAGGCGGTCCCCGAGGTGGTCTTCAACGGCGATCCGACCGACCGCCTCCCCGGCAACGCCCACTTCTCCTTCCCCGGCTGCGAGGGCGACGCCCTGCTGCTCCTCCTCGACGCCCAGGGCATCGCCTGCTCGACCGGTTCGGCCTGCTCCGCCGGGGTGGCCCAGCCCTCACACGTGCTGCTGGCCATGGGCGCCGACGACGACCGGGCGCGTTCCTCGCTGCGGTTCACCCTCGGCCACACCAGCACCCGAGCCGACGTGGACGCCCTCATCGCCGCGCTGCCCGCGGCCGTGGAGCGGGCCCGGCGCGCGGCCGCCCTCCGTACGCCCCGTTGACCCGGATACCCTCGGTGAGGACGAGGGGAGCGAGCTGGTGAGGGTTCTGGCGGCGATGTCGGGCGGGGTGGACTCCGCCGTGGCGGCGGCGCGCGCGGTGGAGGCCGGGCACGAGGTGACCGGCGTGCACCTGGCGCTGGCGCGTAACCCGCAGACCTACCGCACCGGCGCCCGGGGCTGCTGCACCCTGGAGGACTCCCGCGACGCCCGCCGGGCCGCCGACGTGATCGGCATCCCCTTCTACGTCTGGGACATGGCCGACCGGTTCCACGAGGACGTGGTGGACGACTTCGTGGCCGAGTACGCGGCCGGGCGTACCCCGAACCCGTGCCTGCGCTGCAACGAGAAGATCAAGTTCGCCGCGGTGCTGGACCGGGCCGTGGCCCTCGGCTTCGACGCGGTGGTGACCGGCCACCACGCCCGGCTGGGCGCCGACGGCCTGCTGCGGCGCAGCGTCGACCTGGCCAAGGACCAGTCGTACGTCCTGGCCGTGCTGACCCGCGAGCAGCTCGACCGGTCGATCTTCCCGCTCGGCGACTCGACCAAGGCCGAGGTCCGGGCGGAGGCCGCCCGGCGCGGCCTCGCCGTGGCCGAGAAGCCCGACTCGCACGACATCTGCTTCATCGCCGACGGCGACACCCGCGGCTTCCTCGCCCAGCGCCTCGGCGAGGCGCCCGGCGACGTGGTCGACGCGCTCACCGGCACGGTCGTCGGCAGTCACCGCGGCGCCTACCAGTACACCGTCGGCCAGGGGGCGAGGCCGAGTTCCGGATGCTCGCGGTCGACCCGGCCGCGCAGGGTCGGGGCGCCGGCGCGGCCCTCGTCCGGGCCTGCGTGGCCCGGGCCA
>NZ_JBSGJR010000830.1:0-2164 GCF_053605645.1 Micromonospora sp. NPDC003776 | reverse complement strand
GTCGTCGGGGCGCACCCGGTGACTCAAGGTTGTCGGGCCGACGCCGGTGAGGGCCTGGTGATCGGCTGGTGGTAGGTGACGGGCGAAGCCGGCAGTGCGCCATGCCTCTGGCACCGGTTACCGCGTGCGGATCAGACCGATCGGAGAATCCGTAGGGTGCCGGCCCCGATCAGATAGGTCACGAGCGCGATCGGTGGGATTCCCAGCGGTCCGGGGGCGGATGTTCCTTCCATGGTGTTGATCAACAGGCCGAGCACCACCGCAGCGTAGCCGGCAACGGTGAGGACGGCCCGAGCGGCGCCCGACCGTCCCTTCCGATCGCCGTCCTGTTTCCAGCGGTGGTGGCCGCTGCGTGCCTCGACCGGACCGAAGACCGCGACGAGCGCCACCAGCGTCACGGTCAACGCGAGCAACCAGGGCAATCGCCAGGCCCACCACCTCGCCGTGTCAACAGCCGGGGCGGGCAGCCAGTGCACCGTGTTGAGCGCGCCGGCCAGCAGCAGCACGGCGGTCAGGTGCCACAGGAAGGTGGTCAGGATGATGGAGTTCATCCCGACCACCGCCAGCCATGGGTCGCGGCGCCGTAACCATCGTTCGGCGCGGCGGCGCAGGAGCAGGATCACCCCGAGCTGGAGGGTGGCCAGGGCGAGCAGTGCCAGGCTGGGCGGCGACGCGTTGTTCAGCCGCTCGCCGGGCAGGTTGAGCATGGTGACCGGATAGGGACCGACGACGGTGAGCAGCAGCAACGCCACGAGACCCACCATGACCAGGGCTACGGCGACCGGCCGGCCCGTCGGCAACCGGTGAGCGAACAGCCCACCACGCCGGCTGGGCGGGCCCCCCTTCGCGCTGCCGCCTGTCGCCGCCGCGGCATGGGTGTCGTACCAGGCGAAGCCGATCTGGTGGATGACGAGCCAACCGAAGAGGAAGTTGCCGCCGGAGAGCCGACCGTGGCCGAACAACCGTCCGAGATCGCCGCCGGCCACCAATGCCAGCAGCACCAGCGGCACGACGAACCCGTACCGACGGTGCAGCGCATACATGATCGGGGTCAGGGCCAACACAGCCATGTAGGCGGTGAGGAACCACAGTGGGATGGTGACGAACGAGACGGCGAGCCCGATCTCGGCCTGGTCTGTCCCGAGCGAGCTCCCCAGCAGACTGCCGGCGGCAAGGGTGATGAGCAGTAGGGTGGTCGGGCGGATCAATCGGCTGCTGCGGTCGAGCAACCACTCGGTGGGGGTGCCACCGCGTGCTCGGCGGCTGTTCAGCGAGGCGGCGTTGGCGAAGCCGCCGACCAGGAAGAAGACCGGGATCACCTGGAAGATCCAGCTCAATGGATAGGCCGGTCGGAGTTCGGACAGCGTGAAGTAGCCGGTGAGATGACCGGACCGGTCGTAGGCAATGACAATGTCCGTCCAGTGGCCGAGGACCACCAGGCTGATCGCCAGCGCCCGGAGCAGGTCGACATAGCGCTCCCGTCCGGGCTGCGGCAGCTCGGCGAGCTGCCGCACGTGACCCGTGAGGCCACGCAATGCCAGGGCCGGGCGACGGCGGTGGGCTTCCACCACCAGGCCCTTACCGGTGGTCGCCCCTAAGGTCGGATGTCGAGGGCGCCGATCAGCCCGTCCCGAAGAGTGAAGCGGTGGCGCAGTCGGACCGGGCTGCCCGGGAACGTGCCCGACACGAGCGCGGTCACCACGATGTTCCCGCCCGCCTCCTCCTCGACCGACTCCGGCACGGCGTCGTACTCGTACTCGGCCGCGGTCCGCTCGCGCCAGGCCCGGATCGCGGCCGGGCCCTCGTAGGTCCGGTCCTCGTCGGCGACGATGGCGTCGTCGGTGAAGCACGCGACGAAGGCGTCCACGTCGGTCCCGCCGGTCAGCTGGTAGTACCGGGCGATCACGTCGGGAATCGTGACGGTCATCTTGTCTCCTCAGCTCGGCGCCCGCGTCGCGGCGCGGTGCCGTTTCCCGGTTTCGTGCCCGACAAACGCGGGCGTCATCCGGCGATGCCCAGCCGCGCGGTGACGCGGTCATGGAGCTCGGCCAGCGCCGGGCTCACCGTGGCGGTGAGCGGGACCGGCGCGGCCAGGCGGCGCGCCGCCTCCGGCAGCCAGGCGAGATCGGCGTCGAACCGGCTGCGGGCGGCACGCACCTCGCCG
>NZ_JBSGJR010000829.1:0-2165 GCF_053605645.1 Micromonospora sp. NPDC003776 | reverse complement strand
CCAGCCCCGGCGCGGCGGCCAGCCCGTGCGCCAGCCGGTACGCGTCGTCGCCCAGCTCCCGGGCGACCCCGCGCAGCAGCTCCGGCTCGACGGTGAATGGCTCCTCGGCCATCGGTGCCTCCCGCTCGACAGGCCGCCGACGGGAGTCGCCGGCGGCGGACGTGCCCCACCCCGGGACGGGAGTCGGGCAACCGGGACGCTAGGCGGCGGCACGCCATCGGCACCGGCCCTGTGGACAACCGGCCACGCCCGTACGCCGGGGTTGTCCACAGGCCCTGCATGCCGCCCGGCCGGCGGCCGATGGGCGGCCCCGACCGCCGGTAGGGTGAGATCCGTGATCGTGGCGGTCGGCATCGACGTGGTGCTGGTGGACCGGTTCGCCCGGGCCCTGGCCCGGACGCCGCTGCTCGCCGACCGCCTGTTCACCGAGGCCGAGCGGCACACCCGCGCCGGCCACCCGCGCCCGCCGGAGTCGATGGCCGCCCGCTTCGCCGCGAAGGAGGCGGTGGCCAAGGCGCTCGGCGCGCCGGCCGGCCTGCACTGGCACGACTGCGAGATCGTGCCCGATCCGGACGGGCGGCCCTGGCTGGCCGTCTCCGGCACGGTGGCCGCCGCCGCGGCCGAACGCGGGGTCAACCGCTGGCACCTGTCGCTGTCGCACGACGGCGGGATCGCGTCGGCGATGGTGGTCGCGGAACGGTGAGCCGACCCGGCGGGCCGGCCGGCCCGCCCGGGGCAGCACGGACGGACGGAGTGGCATGAGACCGGTGTGGCGGGTCGCGGACGTACGCGCGGCGGAGGCGGGCCTGATGGCCACCCTGCCGCCCGGGACGCTGATGCAGCGGGCCGCCGCCGGCCTGGCCCGCCGGTGCGCGCTGCTCCTCACCGACCGGGGCGGCGTCTACGGCGCCCGGGTGCTGCTGCTGGTCGGCTCCGGCGACAACGGTGGCGACACGCTCTACGCGGGCGCGCACCTGGCCCGCCGGGGCGCGGCGGTCACCGCGCTGCTGCTCACCCCGGGCCGGGCGCACGCCGAAGGGCTGGCCGCGCTGCGGGCGGCGGGCGGGCGGCTGGTCGACCGGCCGCCGGCCGTGGTGGACCTGGTCCTCGACGGGATCGTCGGGATCGGTGGCACCGGCGGCCTGCGGGAGACCGCCGACCAGCTCGCGGCGAGCCTGGCGGAGCGCTGCGGGCGGGACGGGACCCGGGCCACGGTGGTCGCGGTGGACGTCCCGAGCGGTGTCGCGGTGGACACCGGGCACGTCCCGGTCACCCCCTCCGGGCGGCCCTGCGCGGTCCGCGCCGACGTCACCGTCGCCTTCGGCGCGTTGAAGCCGGCGCTGGTGGTGGGCCCGGCCGCCGCGCTCGCCGGGCAGGTCGAGCTGGTCGACATCGGGCTGGAGCCGTGGCTGCGGGGCAGCCCGGCGCTGCGCGTGGTCGAGTGGTCCGACATCGTCGCGTGGTGGCCACGGCTCGGCCCGTCGTCGGAGAAGTACTCCCGGGGTGTGGTCGGGGTGGCCACCGGCTCGGCCACCTACCCGGGTGCGGCGGTCCTCTCGGTGAGCGGCGCGCTGGCCGGCCCCACCGGCATGGTCCGCTACGCGGGCAGCGCCCGGGACGAGGTGCTGCACCAGCATCCGTCGGTGATCGCCACCGGCCGGGTCGCCGACGCCGGCCGGGTGCAGGCCTGGGTCTGCGGCTCCGGGCTGGGCACCGGCGAGGAGTCGGCGGCCGAGCTGCGCGCCGTGCTCGCCGCGCCGGTGCCGGTGGTGCTCGACGCCGACGCGCTCACCCTGCTGGTCGACGGCAAGATGGCCGACCGGCTGCGGGACCGGGACGCCCCGATCGTGGTGACCCCGCACGACCGGGAGTACGCCCGGCTCTGCGGGGAGGTCCCGGGGACGGACCGGGTCGCGGCGGCGCTGCGGCTGGCCGCCTGGATGAACGCGGTGGTGCTGCTGAAGGGCGACCGCACGATCATCGGCACCCCCGCCGGCCGGGCGTACGTCAACCCGACCGGCACCCCGGTGCTGGCCACCGGGGGCACCGGCGACGTGCTGGCCGGGCTGCTCGGTTCGCTGCTCGCCGCCGGGCTGGCCCCGGAGCGGGCGGCCGCCGCGGCCGCGTACCTGCACGGGCTGGCCGGCCGGGAGGCGGCGCGCGGC
>NZ_JBSGJR010000828.1:0-2167 GCF_053605645.1 Micromonospora sp. NPDC003776 | reverse complement strand
CCGGTGCTGGCCCGCCCGGACGGAATCTGGGTGCTGCACGCCACCGTCAACACCGGCGCGGAGTTGACTTGGTTGGCCACCGACGCGTTTGATCGACAACACTGGTCGACGTGAGCAGTTTGTCCCGCGGCTACGCCGCGCTGGCCGGGGTCACCGCAGCCGCCGTGGCCGTCGGCGTCGCCGAGCCGGTGGCCGTCCTCACCGGTCCTCGCTCGGCCCCGCTGATCGCGGTCGGCGGACTGGTGGTCGATCTGGTGCCGGAGGCCCTGAAGCACCTCGCCATCTCGCTCTTCGGCACGCACGACAAGATCGCCCTGCTGATCGGGACGGCGGTGCTGCTGGCCGCGATCGCCGCGCTGCTCGGCGTGCTCGCCGCCCGCCGGCTCTGGATCGGCCTCGCCGGCATCGCCGCGTTCGCCGCCCTCGGGGTGGCCGCCGCGGTCACCCGGCCCGGTGCGGGCCCCGCCGCCGTGCTGCCGTCGCTGGTCGGCAGCGGCCTCGGCGCGCTGACGCTCTGGGCCTTCATCGCCGGCCCGCTGGCCCCCGACCTGTGGCCCTGGTCGCCACCGACCCCGGCCGAATCCGCCGAGCCGGCCGCTCCCGGCCAGCCGACCGCCCGCGCCGAGCGCGGGGAGGAGAGCGATCCGGAGGGGCGGCGGCGGTTCCTGCGCGGCGTGGGCGTGCTCGCCGGCACGGCGGCGGTGGCCGGGCTCGGCGGACACTGGCTCGCCGGCCGGCGGGGGGTCTCGGCGGCCCGGCAGGCGGTCACCCTGCCCACCCCGTCGGCGTCCGCGCCGGCGGTGCCGGCCGGTGCGGACCTGTCGCTGGCCCAGCTCGCCCCGTACGTCACCCCGAACAGCGGGTTCTACCGGATCGACACGGCGTTGGTGGTGCCGCAGGTGGACCCGGCGACCTGGCGGTTGCGGATCCACGGCCGGGTGCGCAAGCCGATCGAGCTGACCTTCGACGAGCTGCTCGCCCGGCCGATGGTCGAGCGGTACGTGACCCTGGCCTGCGTCTCGAACGAGGTCGGCGGGGACCTGATCGGCAACGCGCGCTGGCTGGGCGTACCGATCAAGGAACTGCTGGACGAGGCGGACCCGGAGCCCGGCGCCGACCAGGTGGTCGGGCGCTCGGTGGACGGCTGGACCTGCGGCACCCCGACGGCCGCGCTGCGGGACGGGCGGGACGCGCTGCTCGCGGTCGGGATGAACGGGGAGCCGCTGCCGGTCGAGCACGGCTTCCCGGTCCGCATGGTGGTGCCGGGCCTCTACGGGTACGTCTCGGCCTGCAAGTGGGTGACCGAGCTGGAGCTGACCAGCTTCGCCGACTTCGACGCGTACTGGGTGCCGCGGGGGTGGTCGGCGCAGGGCCCGATCAAGACCGAGTCGCGGATCGACACGCCCCGCCCACGCAACCGGCTGACCGCGGGTCCGGTGACCGTGGCCGGCGTGGCCTGGGCCCAGCACCGCGGCATCCGGGCGGTCGAGGTACGCGTCGACGGCGGCCCGTGGCGGGCAGCGATGCTCGCCCCCGCGGTCTCGGTGGACACCTGGGTCCAGTGGTCGTGGCGCTGGGACGCCACCCCGGGGGAGCACACCCTCCAGGTGCGGGCCACGGACGCCGGCGGGGTGACCCAGACGCCCGAGCAGCGACCCGTCGCACCGGACGGCGCCACCGGCTGGCACACCGTCAAGGTCACGGTGCGCTGAGGCACCCGCCCTGGCCCTGCCTGTCGGCGCGGCGCGGCTTACGGGAGCCCCGTGGGGTCGCTCGGTGCGCGGTTTCGGCTCGGGGTCGCTTGGTCGTGCGGCTACAAGGTTGATGACGTAGATGAATCACCCGGCCGCGGCCCAGAGCGTGACCGGGCGCGCCACGTCGGCCCGCTGCTGCGGGGGCCGGCCCACGCCGGCCCGCTGCGCGGTGCCCTGCGCTCGCGGCTCGGCGATCGGGGTCCCACGTTCGCGATCTGATGTTCGTGGTCTGATGTTCGCGGTCCGATGTTCGGGCTCCGACCGTTCGCGCTCCGGTGATCGTCAAGCCGAATCGTTCACGTCATCAAGTTTGTAGCCCCCGGAAGGGGCGTCCGGGTCGGCCGGTCCGGTGTGGCAGGCCGTGCAGCGGGCGATCCGCTACTCGCAGTCCAAGGGCGTGCTCAACGTGGCGT
>NZ_JBSGJR010000827.1:0-2188 GCF_053605645.1 Micromonospora sp. NPDC003776 | reverse complement strand
GGCCAGGAAGTAGGCGTGGTCGGCGTCGAGCCCGCGGCCCATCGTGGAGAGCCCCACCGGGCTGGCCCGCAGCGCCGCGTCGAGCCCGCCGGTGGGCACGGTGACGATCCGGTGCCGCTCGGCGAGGGGGGCCAGGTCCGCCGCCACCCGGGCGGCGAGGGCGGGGTCCAGCCCGTCGGGCACCACCAGCTCCGCCGGGGCGAGCGCCACCCGGCCGTACGCGGTGAGGCTGTGGTGGGAGACGCCCCGGTGCCGGGGCCGGGGGTCGGCGTCGGAGATCCGCAGCGAGCCGACCGCCCGACCGCCGAGGGTCGCCACCGCGTTGACCGCCTCGCCGACGGCCACCCCCGAGAAGCCCCAGCGGGTGCCGGTGCCGAGGTTGCCCGGGCCCTGGGCGACGATCGCGACGTCGGCGCGCAGCACGTGCCGGGCGGCGAGCAGCCCGCTGTGCAGGGTGCTGGCCTCCAGGTCGCCGCCGAACGCCTGGCCGACGCTGACCGTGCCGGCGAGGTGGCCGGCCAGCCCGGCCAGGGTGCGGGAGAACCAGGCGGGCAGCGCCCCACCGTCGGTGAGCAGGTACGCCACCCGGGCGTCCGGGGCGTCGGCGTGGAGGCCGGCGACGATCGCCGGGAGGGCGGAGTGCAGGTCGGCGGTGACCACCGGCATCCCGTCCAGGCTGTCCGCGGCGGCCAGCAGGTCGTGGTGCGGGGAGGCCTCCTCGTCCACGCCGAGCAGGATCGGTTGCAGCGGGGTGTAGCGGGCCTTGACCAGGTGGCCGGCGGCGCGGGTGTCGGCGGCCTCCGGCGGGTCGGCGGGCAGCCGGTCGGGCCGGGCGACGACGAGGGCGTATCCGCCGGTGCCGAGGCCCATCAAGAGGGCGCCGGCGTTGAGCAGCACCCGGTCGCCGGGCTCCGGGTCGCCGACCAGCGCCGGGTAGGCCAGGGCCCGCATCCGGCCGCCGTCGGGCAGGTCGACGTCTAGTTCGGTGGCGCCGGCCCACCGCCGCCGTACCGCCGCCACCGTCCCGGACCGCCATCGCACCATGCCCGGCACGCTATCGGCCGCCCGGCGAGCGGGGCGCGCCCGGGTCGCCCGGCCGCCGGGTCAGGAGCCGCCGGTGCGCTCGTCGACCGGGCGCTGGTCCTCGTCCTGGGTCGACCGGGCCCGGTGCCCCCCGCCGCCGGGCAGCGAGCGGGTCGGGTCGAGGAAGACGTACGCGATCTCCGGGTAGTGCTCGGTGAGCCGCCGTTCGGCCTCGTCGGCGGCGGCCTCGATGTCGGCGGCGGTGGCGTCGTCGCGGAAGTCGACCTTGGCGGCGACCAGGATGTCCTCCGGGCCCAGCAGCATGGTCATCAGGGTGTCGACCCGCTCCACCTCCGGCAGCCCCTCCAGCTCCTGCTCGATCCGCCGGTGCACCCGCTCGGACACCCCCCGGCCCACCAGCAGCGAGATGTTGCTGCGGGCCAGGATGCCGGCGACCACCAGCAGCAGCACGCCGATCAGGATCGAGGCGATGCCGTCGTAGAGCTCGTCGCCGGTGAGCTCGGACAGCCCGAGACCGACCCCGGCGATCAGCAGGCCGACCAGGGCGGCGCTGTCCTCCAGGAAGACCGCCTTCACCGTGGTGTCCGGGGTCAGCCGGAGGTAGCGGCGGGTGCTGGCCCGCCAGCGCCGGGACTCCCGGCGCACCTGCCGGATCGCCCGGGCCAGCGACACCGACTCGATCGCGAAGGAGACCACCAGCACGAGGTACGAGGCCAGGTAGTTGCCGGTGTGCTCGTGCACGAGGATCGTGGTGACGCCGTGGGTGATGGCGAAGCCCGCGCCGACGACGAAGGTGAACAGGGCGGCCAGGAAGGCCCAGACGTAGCTCTCCTTGCCGTACCCGAACGGGTGCCGGCGGTCGGCGGGGCGCGCTCCCCGCCGCAACGCCAGGTAGAGCAGCACCTCGGTGGTGGTGTCGGCGAGCGAGTGGGCGGCCTCGGAGAGCATCGCCGCCGAGCCGGAGATCAGGCCGGCGACCAGCTTGGCGACCGCGATGGCGAGGTTCGCCGCGCCGGCCACCACGACGGTGCCGACGCTCTCGCTCTTGGCTTCCGCTTCCGACATGCGCTCACCCTATGGCCGCTCCGGGAGGTCCGCCCGGTGAGCGGCGGCGGCCGGCGGCGGTGTGGCGCGGATCGCCCGG
>NZ_JBSGJR010000826.1:0-2188 GCF_053605645.1 Micromonospora sp. NPDC003776 | reverse complement strand
GGTCAAGGTGAACCCGATCGCCGCCTGGACCCAGCGGGACGTGGACGCCTACATCGCCCGCTACGACATCCCGGCGGCCCCGCCAGTCGCCGCCGGCCGCGCGGACCGCGCCGGCCAGCACCTGCCAGGGCGCCCGGCCGGCGGCCTTCAGCTCGGCGGAGAGCACCGGGTCCAGGCCGAGCAGGGCCCCGGCGTCCGCGTCGGCCAGGGCCCGGGCCACCCCCTCGTCGTACGCCTCGGCGCGCGGGTCGTCGTAGCCGGGCGCCTTGACGCCCCGGCAGGCCGACCCGTCCCCCAACACCAGCACCGCGGTACGCCCCGCCGCCTCGGCGGCGAGCGCCGCGCCGAGGTCGGCGCACTCGGCCGGGGGCGCGTCGGTGGCGACGGCGTGGGCCAGCCGGGGCAGGTCGGTGCCGGAGCGGCCGATCAGCCAGGCCCCGATGGTCAGGCTCAGCGGCAGCCGCTCCCCACCGGCACAGTTGACCTTCCACAGCCGCACATACCGGTCGACGCCGAAACCACGCAGTGAGCCGTAGTCGGCGGGGTTGAACTTCTCGGTCCGCGGGCCGGCCCCGACCAGCAGGATCACCTCGGGTTCGGCGGCCAGCAGGCCGGCGACGGCGGCGTCGCAGGCGGCGCGGAGGTGGTCCAGCTCACCGGCGGCGGCGCCGGCGACCTCGGGTACGAGCAGGGGCGGGTGCGGGCAGACGGCGGCGGCGACCAGTGGCACCGGTCCAACCTATCGGGACGCCCCGGTGCGTCCCCGCGCCGATCCGGTCATCGAGGCGCTACGACACCGTATGGTCACGGTCGACGACAGGCGCTCGACACGGACGGGGGCGGACCTGTGACAATGCCGGGAGTAACTTTGCTGCGCCGTGGCGGCGATCGAGGGGGCAGCCCCGTCGACGCCGGGAGAACGAGGATGGGCACATGAGCGACTGGACTGCCTTCGGACGGGTGGACGAGGACGGCACCGTCTACGTCAAGACCGCCGAGGGTGAGCGGGTGGTCGGTTCCTGGCAGGCGGGGGCCCCGGAGGAGGGGCTGGCCCACTTCGCCCGGCGCTTCGCCGACCTGGTGACGGAGGTGGACCTGACCGAGGCCCGGCTCAACTCGGGCGCGGCGGACGCCGGCCACTCGCTGACCACGATCCGGCGGATCCGCGCCTCGCTGGCCGAGGCGCACGTGGTCGGGGACATCGACGCGCTGGCCGCGCGCCTGGACAAGCTGGCCACGGTGGCCGAGGAGAAGGCCGGCGAGGCCAAGGCGGCCCGGGACGCCGCCCGGGGCGAGGCCCTGGCGCGCAAGACCGCCCTGGTGGAGGAGGCGGAGAAGCTGGCCGCCGAGTCGACCGGCTGGAAGACCGCCGGTGACCGGCTCAAGGAGATCCTCGACGAGTGGAAGACCATCCGCGGGGTCGACAAGAAGACCGATGGTGAGCTGTGGAAGCGGTTCGCCGCCGCCCGCGACGGGTTCACCCGCCGCCGGGGCGCCCACTTCGCCTCCCTCGACCAGCAGCGCAAGCAGGCGCAGACGGTCAAGGAGGAGCTGGTCGCGGAGGCCGAGAAGCTGAAGGAATCCTCGGACTGGGCGATCACGGCCAACCAGCTCAAGGACCTGATGGCCCAGTGGAAGGCCGCCCCGCGGGCGTCCAAGGAGGCCGAGCAGAAGCTCTGGGAACGGTTCCGCGCCGCCCAGGACCACTTCTTCACCCGCCGCAGCGAGGTCTTCTCCGCGCGGGACAACGAGCAGCGGGCCAACCTGGAGCGCAAGCAGGCCCTGCTCGCCGAGGCCGAGGCGCTCGACGTCGACGGCGACCCGAAGGGCGCCCAGGCGAAGCTGCGGGACATCCAGGCGCAGTGGCACGAGGCGGGCCGGGTGCCCCGCGAGGCGGCCGCCGGGCTGGAGCGCCGGCTGCGCGCCGTGGACGACAAGGTCCGCGAGGTCATGGACTCGGCGTGGCGGCGGACCACCAAGGAGGACAACCCACTGCTCGCCCAGATGCGGGCGCAGGTCGCCGAGGCCGAGGAGCGGCTGGCCCGCGCCCAGGCCGCCGGTGACGCCCGCCGGATCAAGGAGGCCGAGCAGGCGCTCGCCTCGAAGCGGCAGTTCCTCCAGCTGGCCGAGCAGGCCGGCTGACCTGACCCACCCCGGCAGCCCCCGCTCCCCTCCCGGGACCGGGGGC
>NZ_JBSGJR010000825.1:0-2201 GCF_053605645.1 Micromonospora sp. NPDC003776 | reverse complement strand
ACCGGGATCTTGGCGTCCTTGGCCTCCTTGAGCACGGTGTCCCACCCGGACTCGACCACCGGCGAGAAGGCGATCACGTCGACCTTCTGCTGGATCGCGGTCGAACCGGGCCGGATCCACCTGCTGACCGAGCAGAAGGACCTGGTCACCCTCGACCCGGCGACCGGCGCGCAACGGTCCCGCTTCGTGCTGAACATCGGCCGCGACGGGACCGGCTGGCAGCTCGGCCGGGCGTACGCGGCGGGCGGCTACGTCGCCGTGGAGCGCGCCCGCGAGCGGGCCGTCCCGGACGACGACGACCAGGCGTACTTCCTGATGGCCGAGCCGGTGCTGCTCGCCGCGACCTGACGGCCGCACGTGTTGACAAGGGCCCCCTGTACAACGCCAGGCGTTAACAGGGGGCCCTTCCTTACACCTCAGGCGAGCGCGGCCTCGGCGGCGGCCAGGAAGGCGTCGTTCTCGGCCGGCGTGCCGATGGTGACCCGGACCCCGTCGCCGGGGAACGGCCGGACGATCACCCCGCGCGCCTCGCACGCCCGGCCGAAGTCCACGGCCCGGTCGCCGAGCGGCAGCCAGACGAAGTTGGCCTGGCTGGACGGCACGTCCGGGACGAACTTGCGCAGCGCCTCGGTGACCCGGTCCCGCTCGGCGACGACCAGCGCGCATCGGCGCTCCACCTCGTCGGCCTGGGCGAGCGCGGCGAGCGCACCGGCCTGGGCGGCCATGCTGGTGGAGAAGGGCGTGACGACCTTGCGCACGGCGGCCGCCACGGCCGGCTCGGCGACCAGCCAACCGATCCGCAGGCCGGCCAGCCCCCACGCCTTGGAGAGGGTGCGCAGCACCGCCACGTTCGGGCGGTCCAGGTAGCTGAGGCCGTCCGGCACCTCCGGGTCGGTGACGAACTCCCGGTACGCCTCGTCGATCACCACGAGCACGTCGTCCGGCACCGCGTCGAGGAAGCGGTCCAGCTCCGCCTTGCGGACGGCGGTGCCGGTCGGGTTGTTCGGGTTGCAGACCAGGATCATCCGGGTCCGGTCGGTCACCGCCGCCGCCATCGAGGTCAGGTCGTGCCCGTGGCCGGCGTCGTTCGGCACCCGCACGCTGGTCGCGCCGCTGGTCGCCGCGATGATCGGGTACGCCTCGAACGACCGCCACGAGTAGAGCAGCTCGTCGCCGGGCAGGCAGGTGGCCCGGACCAGGTGCTCGGCCAGCGCCACCGACCCGCAGCCGGTGGCGATCCGGTCGGCGTCGACGCCGTACCGCTCGGCGAGGGCCTGACGCAGCGCCACCACGCCCATGTCCGGGTAGCGGTGCGAACCGGCGACCGCCTCGGCGACCGCCTCCACCACGCCCGGCAGCGGGCCGTAGGGCACCTCGTTGCTGGCCAGCTTGATCGCCTCGGGCAGGCCCAGCTCGCGGGCCAGGTCGGCCGGGCTGCGTCCGGGCACGTAGTTGGGCAGCGCGTCCAGGTCGGCGCGGGTGAGCCGTACCGGTGGCTGCTGGCGTTCGGTCATGGGGTGTCTCCCGGGGGGTTGGCGCGGTCGCGCGGGGTGGTACGGGTGTCGGGCCTGATGCGGGGAAGCTGGACCACCACGGTCTGCGCGCGCTTGTCGTGCAGCGCCTGGCGCAGCGGCTGGTCGAAGAGCAGGGAGACCGCGTCGACGAGCTGGAGCAGCAGGCCCAGCCCGCAGCAGTACCAGAGCATGGTGGGCAGACCGAGGGTGGTCCAGCGCCGGGTGGCCCGGCCGAAGCCGAGCGGCTGGTCGGCCTCGACCGGCACCGCCCGGACGCCCACGAGCCGCTTGCCGAAGGTCTGCCCGCGGGCCGCCATCGAGGGCACCTCGTACGCGAACCAGAGCGCGGTGGCGATCAGCAGGATGACGATCTGGAGGCCGCCGGCCTGGTCGCCGGGCTGGGGCAGCCCCTCGGTCGAGCTGTTGCCGGCCAGCGCCCGGCGGAACGACTCCCGCAGGTAGGGCGAGACCTCCTCGACGTACCGCCAGACGAACCAGCCGTTCACCGCGACGTTGAGCAGGAACACCACGCCCAGGTCGATCAGGCGGGCGACCAGCCGGGCGCCGTACGAGGCGAGCGGCAGTCCGTGCGGCTGCGGCAGCGGTGGACGCCCCGGCCAGGCCGGGTACGGCCCGCCCGGCTGCCCGGCACCCGCCGGCTGGCCCGGCCACTGCCCCGGCCCGGTG
>NZ_JBSGJR010000824.1:0-2204 GCF_053605645.1 Micromonospora sp. NPDC003776 | reverse complement strand
CGAGGCCGATGCTGGAGGGGGCGAGGGGGTCTGTTAGGACCACGTGCGGCGACCGGCCGATCTCGTCGTCCTGGGCGGCCTCGGCCCCGGGCAGCGCGAGCAGGGCGGCGCCGGTCGCCGCGCCGCCGACCTGCACCAGGTGCACCGGCATCCCCTCGGTACGCACGTCCTCGACCATCGTCGGCGCGAGCAGCCGGGCCAGGGCGGCCACCACCACCCCGATGAGCGCGATGCTGCCCAGGGCCAGCGCGGTGGTCCACGGGCGGACCAGCCCCGCCCCGGCGGCGTGCAGCGCGACCACCCCGGCCACGGTGGCGCGGGACAGCGCGGCGCGGGGATCCACCGCCGCCACCGCCGCGGTGCCGAAGACGGTGGCCACCATGGCGCCCACCAGCACCGGCGACCACCAGGGCAGGGCGAACGCGGCCGGGGCGCCGATGGTGGCGAGCACGGCGGCCGCCCCGGCGACGTCGTACTTCCAGGGCGGCGGCAGCAGGATGCCGGCGGCGACCGCCAGCAGGGCCAGCGCGACCGGGGCCTGCCAGGTCGCCCCGCCGACCGGCGCGGCCGGCCAGCCGCTCAGGTCACCGGCCCAGATCGGGCCCGGGGTGGCCAGCACGCCCACCCCGCCGCGCAACGCGCTCCAGCCGGCGATCAGACCGATCACCGTGCCGGCGAGGGCGATGCCGAGGATCGGCCCGCGTCGCCACTCCTCCGGCATCGCCCGGGCGGCGACGGCGACCACCAGCACCAGCGCGGCGGCGACCACGAGTTGACCGCCCGGGGTGAGCACCGCGGCGATCCGCACCAGGGTGGCGATCAGCGCCGCCGTGGTGGCGGCCAGGGCCAGGTCGGAGCCGTCCAGCGAGATGTCGGAGCGGCGGCCGGCGTCGATCCGGGGGGCCAGCGCCAGCAGGGCGGCGGCGAGCAGCAGCAGGCCGCCCACCCAGGCGTCGGCCGTGGTGGCGCCGGGCGCCCCGAACGCGGCCGCGGCGACCCCCACCGCGCCCAGCACGGTGCCGACCGCGTGCGGCGCGCTGAGGTGCCGCTGTGCGACCTGGACGACGGCGGCGTAGCCGAGGGTGACGCAGACGCCGAGGAAGCTCGCCGCGAGGATCGGGACGGTGATCTCGCGCAGGGTCGCCGGGGTGAGCGCCGGGGCGGCCGGCTCGGTGGCGGCGACGAACGCGGCCACCGCCCCGGGCAGGGCGAACGAGGCCCCGCCCGCCGCCCAGGCGGACACCGGGTCGGCCGCGGCGGCGGCGATCCGTACCCGGGGCGCCAGGGAGACCAGCGCGCCGGCCAGGAAGAGCAGGGTCAGCGCGGCGGCGGTGAGCGCGGGCCGGGCGAGCGCGGCCCCGGCACCGAGCGCCCCCAGGCCGGCGGCGGCGACGGCGTGCACGATCGCCGCCCGCCGGGTGCCGGCGGCGAGCCCCAGCACGCCGATGCCCACCGCGGTCAGCAGCATCGGCCAGCAGGCGGCGGCCCAGCCGAGCCCGAGGGAGGCCGGCACGGCGAGCGCGGTCAGCGCCGCGCCGACCACCGCGAACTCGCGCCGGATGTCCGGCGGCAGGGCGATCACCGCGGCGATGGTGAGCAGCAGGGCGCTCGCGGCGAGCTGCCAGCCGGTCGGCCCGACCGCCGCCGCCAGCTCGCCGTGCCAATGGCCCAGCTCCGCGGACCAGGCGGGCAGCGACGCGCGGACTGGGGCGAGCCCGGCGCGCAGCGCCCCGCCGGCCACCACCAGGCCGCTGACCGCCAGCGCCACCGCCGAGGCGAGCTGCGGGCCGCGCCGGGCGGTTTCCGGTACGGCCCGGACCGCGAACCCGGTCAGCGCGATGACGGCGGCGATGAGCAGCAGCGACCGGCCGGGGAAGGCGACCGACGCGACCCGGCCGAGGGCGCCGATCACGGCGAGGGTGACGATGCCGGCGCCCACGTCGGGCAGCGGGGGCCGGCGCAGCACCAGCGTCCCGGCGAGCCCGACCAGCGCGGCGAGCAGCAGCGCCGTGGCCGCCCCGGCGGCGGCGGGCACCGTGTCGGCGCGCAGCAGGGCGGTGACCGCGTACGCCAGGGCGACGACGACCGCGATGCCGTGCAGCAGCCAGGCCAGCTCGCGCAGCCAGGGCACCGGGCGCGCCGGGGGAGTCGACGGTTCACCGCCGACCGGCTCCGCAGGAACGTCGCTTCGCCCGGGCGCTCGC
>NZ_JBSGJR010000823.1:0-2204 GCF_053605645.1 Micromonospora sp. NPDC003776 | reverse complement strand
GGATTCCACCTCCACGCCCACGCGACCCCACCCAGGTGGGAAACGATCCCGGAAACCCAAACCGACCCAGGATCCCTAAGCTAATCAGCGACGCTGTTGCACCAGACCAGGTCGCCGACCGCGAACCCGGGGGCGCCGGGGCGGGCTTCGGTGACCCGGCCGACCAGGTCCCGACCGACCACGAACGGCAGCGGCAGCGGCGTGCGGAACGCCCCGGAGCGCACAAAGGTGTCGACGTGGTTGACGGTGGTGGCGAGGACGTCGACCAGGACGTCGGTGGGGCCGGGGCGGGGTGCCGGCAGCTCGCCGTGGCGGATCTCGGCGGCCGGCCCGGGACGCTCGATGTAGGCAGCGTGCATGGCTCAATTCTGGCGACCGGCCCGACACCCACCCCGGGAACGAGAAAGGCTCTGGTCCGGTGGAACCGGACCAGAGCCTTGATCACCTGTGCGCCGCCAGGGACTCGAACCCCGAACCCGCGGATTAAGAGTCCGCTGCTCTGCCAGTTGAGCTAGCGGCGCTCGCTGGCAACGGGGAGAACATTAGCACGCCGCTGGACGGCGCTTCCAATCAGATCCTGGGCTCCCCTCTTCGGTCGAGCTTACCGGACAAACCGGACCAAACTTCCCGACAGGGGCGGGGGGCGCGGGCGCTGATGCGGCACCATGTCCGCCAGGTACGCGAGACAGGGGTGGGGATGGGCAGGTTCGCGCGGGCCGGGGCGATGATGGGCGCCCTGGTCCTCACGGCGTCGCTGGCACTGGCCGGGTGCGGGGGCGACGACCCGAAGAAGCCGGTGGTCGTGGGCGGCGGCCAGCAGGGGGAACCACCCGCGACCGCGTCCGCGGGCGCATCGGGTGGGGCGACGCCGGGGGCGGCAGCCCCGCTGGCGGTGATCCCCGCCGACGGAGCGACCCGTCGACCGGTCAGCACCGAGATCAGCGCGAAGCTCCCCGGCGGCGGGACGGTGTCGAAGGTCGTCCTGACGACCGCGGGCGGCAAGCCGGTGGCGGGCCAACTGCGCCGGGACGGCTCGTCCTGGGTGCCGTCCGCCCCGCTGAAGTACGGCACCCGCTACACCGCCACGGTCACCGGAACCGGCCCCGACGGCCGGGTGCACGAGGGCACCAGCACCTTCACCACGATGGCCCGCCCGAAGTCGATGATCGGCTCGGGCCTCTACCTGTTCAGCGACCGGACGTACGGCGTCGCCATGCCGGTGGTCGCCGAGTTCTCGCCGGGCATCCCGCAGAAGGACCGGGCCGCGGTGCAGCGGCGGATGTTCGTACGGACCGACCCGCCGCAGCCGGGCGCCTGGCACTGGCTTCCCAACGGCACGCAGGCCTACTACCGGGCACCCGAGTACTGGAAGTCCGGCACCACCCTCACGGTGCGGCTCGCGCTGGCCGGCGTCCCGTTGAGCAACGGCCGCTACGGCAACGTCGACCGGAGCGCGACCGCGACGATCGGCCGGGCGTTCGAGATGAAGGTCGACAACGCGACCAAGAAGATGACCGTGTACGAGAACGGCGCCCTGGTCCGGACGATGCCGGTCAGCCTCGGCAAGAAGAGCACCCCCTCCTCCAGCGGCACCATGGTGGTGATGGAGAAGAAGGAGTCGACGGTCTTCGACACCCGGGACGACCCGGACCCGGACAACCGGTACGTCACGGAGATCGACTTCGCCCAGCGGCTGACCTGGGGCGGCGAGTACATCCACGCGGCTCCCTGGTCGGTCGCCGCCCAGGGCCACCGGAACGTCTCGCACGGCTGCGTGAACGTCTCCACGGCCAACGCGAAGTGGCTCTTCGCCCGGACCATGATCGGTGATCCGATCACCGTCCGGGGCACCGAGCGGACACTGGCGCCGGGGAACGGCTGGACGGCCTGGAGCCTGAGCTGGTCGGAGTTCGCCGCGGGCAGCGCGCTGCCGGTGCCGGAGGGCGGCGAGGCGCCCGCCTTCTGAGGGGCCGGACCGGAGCAGCGGCGTGATCTCGATCACTGCCGTCGGCGGAGCGAAGACGAGCCCCGCTCAGAAAAGCGTGGCACCGTACCAGAATCGTTACATCCCGGGTGGGGTGTTTCGGTTCACTTCCGGCAACGGGTATCCGTATCGCTGCGTCTGTAGGTAACGATGGGACCGGGGACCACGACTGTGAGGGAATCATGCGAGCTAGCCAGGACGAGCTGATCCGGCCCGGCAC
>NZ_JBSGJR010000822.1:0-2205 GCF_053605645.1 Micromonospora sp. NPDC003776 | reverse complement strand
GGGCGCCCGGGACGTCGCCGAGCAGCTCGCCGACTGGCTGCGGCCGGCCACCGGCTACCCGCTCCCCGTCGCCGACACGGCCGACGCCACGCCCGGCGGCGCGCTGACGCTCACCCTGTCGGGCGCGGCCTCCGTCCGCGCGCTCGGCGACGGGCCCGCAGCCGGCGACGGGCGAGCCGACGGCGGCGACCTGGGCGACGAGGGCTACCGACTCGAGGTCACCCCAGACGGGATCCGGATCACCGCCGCCGCCCCGGCCGGCCTGTTCCACGGCGCGCAGACGCTGCGGCAACTGCTGCCGGCGGCCGTCGAGCAGCCCACCCCGGTCGCCGAGCGCTGGGTGGTGCCCGGCGGCACCATCGTCGACCGGCCGCGCTTTGCGTACCGGGGGGCGATGCTCGACGTGGCCCGGCACTTCTTCGGCGTCGAGGACGTGCTGCGGGTGGTCGACCACCTGGCCCGCTACAAGCTCAACCACCTGCACCTGCACCTCACCGACGACCAGGGCTGGCGGATCGCCGTCGACTCCTGGCCCCGGCTGGCCGAGGTGGGCGGAGCCACCCAGGTGGGCGGCGGCCCCGGTGGCTGCTACACCAAGGACGACTACCGCCGGATCGTCGCGTACGCCGCCCGCCGACACGTCACCGTGGTGCCGGAGATCGACCTGCCGGGGCACACCAACGCGGCGCTCGTCGCGTACCCCGAGCTGGCGCCCGGCAAGGTCCCGCCCCCGCCGTACACCGGCACGGAGGTCGGCTTCAGCTACGTCGACCCGGCCGACGAGCGGACGTACGAGTTCGTCGCCGACGTGGTCGGCGAGGTCGCCGCGCTGACCCCCGGCCCCTGGCTGCACCTCGGCGGCGACGAGGCGTTCAAGGTCAAGGGGACGGCCTACACCGGCTTCGTCGAGCGGGCGCAGCGGATCGTGGCGGACGCCGGCAAGACCGTGCTCGGCTGGCACCAGCTCGCCCCGGCGGCGCACCTCGACGGGCGCGTCCTGCAGTGGTGGGGCACCAACGGCGAGGACCCCGAGACCGCCCAGGCGGTACGCCGGGGCGCCCGGCTGATCCTCTCCCCCGCCAACCACGCCTACCTCGACATGAGGTACGCCCCGGACACCCCGATCGGGCACGACTGGGCCGGACTGATCGACGTGCGACGCGCGTACGACTGGGATCCGGGCAGCCACCTCGCCGGCGTACCGGTCGAGGCGGTGCTCGGCGTGGAGGCGCCGCTCTGGACCGAATCGGTCACCACCCTCGCGGAGGTGGAGTTCATGCTCTTCCCGCGCCTGCCCGCCGTCGCCGAGCTGGGCTGGTCACCCCGGTCCACCCACGACTGGGCTGGCTTCCGGGAGCGGCTGGCCGGGCACGGTTCGCGCTGGGCCGCCGCCGGCATCACCTTCCATCCCTCACCCGAGGTCCCCTGGCCGGCACGTCACCCCATCCCCACCCAACGCACCTCCACCGCCGTCCCCGCCGACACCCCCTGACCCGAGACCCCCGCGCCCCCTCGCTCCCGCCCACCCACCGTCAGCTCGGCTTGAGATGCGGCATCCCGGGCTATCCCGCGCCACCTACAACCCGACCTGCCGCAACCCGACTGGACCGACCACCCCACAGACGCGCCGGCCGCACCGAATGTCCGAACCCATCCGCGGTCGCGTGCGGGGCGGCGCTGGGGTGGCACTGGCTGGGCGGTTTGTCGGCACACGTCCCACGGCCGGGGCCACCGGGCGGCGCGGGTTGGGCGGTTTGTCAGCGGGTGTCGCGTGGTCCGGGCCACCCGGGCGGCGGAATCATGCCGGGGTCGGGGTCGTTGAACATGGCAGACCGCGCGGCACCCCGCCCCCGCCCCCCGGAGGGCCGCCGGTCGGAATGACCGGCCACCGGCCGTCGTTACATCCCCCGGACCCGTGAACGACTGGTCCACCTCCGGTGAGGTCGAGGGAATCACTCCCCACCCCCGGTCGTTACACCCCCGGACCGCGAACACCTGGTCCACCGAGCCGGACAGGTCGAGGGAATCACTCCCCACCCCCGGTGGTTACATCCCCGGGCCGCCCGAGCAGGTCACCCCCTGATCGCCGGGCCCCGGAATCCCAGACTTTCCCGCGGCACCGCACCCCCTTTTTGCGGCCGCCGCGAAACCCCCGAATGGAAGGCGTGACTCATCATGGCTACCACTCTGCTGCGTAAGACCGTT
>NZ_JBSGJR010000821.1:0-2218 GCF_053605645.1 Micromonospora sp. NPDC003776 | reverse complement strand
CCGCGCCGACCGGCTGGCTCGGCGCCGAGCTGGGCGAGGTGGGCGCCGGTGACGTGGTGGCGCGGAATCCGAGGCGAACACCGCCCGGTCGTCGCTGACCGCCTCCGGCACGGTGAACGCCCCGACGTCCGCGTACGGCACCCGGACGTACTCGGCGTGGCTGCCGGCGAAGCCGCCCGTCCGGGCCGGGTGGCCGTAGCAGCCGCCCACCGGCTGGCCCCACGCCGACTCGGCGTCCGGCGCGCCGGCGGTCCCGTTGTCGCAGCAGGCGAAGAGGCCCTGTCGGCAGAACCAGCAGGCGCCGCAGGCCACCGCCGCGCAGACCACCACCCGGTCGGCGATCCGGTGCCGGCGGACCTCCGGCCCGACCTCCACCACCTCGCCGAGGAACTCGTGCCCGAGCACGTCCCCGGCGGCCAGGTACGGGACCCGCCCGGCCAGCAGCGGCAGGTCGGCGCCGCAGGTGACGCTCCGGCGGACCCGCACGATCATGTCCTGCGCGTTGCGCAGCTCCGGATCGGGCACCTCGCGGACGGCCAGCTCGTCGGTGCCCTCCCAGCAGAGCGCCCTCATCCGGGTGCCTCCGGCCGGTCGATCGGGGACCGGTCCGCCCGGAGCACCTCGCCGGTCTCGGCGAGCTGCTTGGCCTCCCGCAGCGCCTGCCGAATGAGCCGGCCGGGATCGTCGCCGACCAGGTGCGCGGCCAGCCCGGGAAAACCCCGGTCGCCGCCGAGGGGTCGGGCGGCCAGTTCGGTGCCGCGCCCGCCCGGCGCCGGGCGGGCGTACAGCTCCACCGCGCCGTCCAGCCGGCGCAGCGGCTCCGGCCAGCGGCCGAGGGGCAGCACCTCCTCGGGGCGGCCGGCCACCGTCACCACCTGCCAGCGGCCCGGCCGCGGGTCGGTCGCGGCCGCGCGCGGAGGCCGGTCCCGCCGGTGTACGAGGGCGCGCGCGGCGGTCGCCCCGGCCGCCGCGAGAGCGATCCCGGTACCGGCCAGTCGTCCCATCCGTGCCACCCGACCCCCTTCCCACGCCCACTCCCCGCGCCCACGTCCGCGTCCCCGCGCCCCGCCTCCGCTGATTCACGGAAATAGTGGCCATGCGGCCCGCGATGACCACTATTTCCGTGAATCAGTGGCCGGGGCGTCGGGCTGGGCCGGCGTACGCCGGTCGACGGCGACCGGCGGAGCGGCCCCCCGTGTCTTCAGGATCGGGTGGCACGGGGTGACGGGGGTTCGCCCCGAAGGGGTGAAACCGTCCGCGTCGGGTAACCGCTGCCCGCACCGGGGGAGCGGACGCGACGGGGGAGGGCCGCATGCCGGAAGAGGCTGAGCGCGTCGAGGTCGCCGGGGTGCCGGACGACGTCGCGGCGCCGGCGGGCGGGGCCGCACCGGTCGCGGCCAGCGAAGGGCCCGGCGATCTCGCGGCGCCCGGTGACTTCGCGCTGCCCGGCGATCCCGCCTCGCCCGACAGATGGGCGGCGCCCGGCGACCTCGCGACGTTGCGGGCCGAGGCCGAGGCCGCTGACGCGGTCGAGCCGGCCGGCCCGAGCGAGCGCCCGGTCACCCCGCTGCTGGCGTCGCGGTTGGCCGCGCCCGCGCCGCCCGAGCCGGTGCTGGTCCGGCCGCGCCTGCTAAACCGGCTCGACCAGGGAACGGCCGGTCCGGTGACCCTGGTCGTCGCGCCGGCCGGCTGGGGCAAGACCACCCTGCTCGCCTCCTGGACGCGGGCGTCTGCGGCCGAGCCGCCGCCGGCCTGGGTGTCGGTGGAGGAGGGCGACACCGGGGAGCGGCTCTGGGCGTACCTGGCGGCGGCGCTGCGGGCCGCGGTGGCGGGCGAGCCGGACGATCCGGCCCAGCCGCCGGTGCCGGACGTTCCGCCCCGGCCGGACCAGCTCGAACTGCTCGCCGCGGCGCTCGCCGCGCGGGAGCGTCCCGTGCTGCTGGTCCTGGACGACCTGCACCGGGTCACCGATCCGGCGGCCCTGACCGGGCTGGAGTTCCTGCTCCGGCACGCCGACGGGCGGCTGCGGCTGATGGTCGGGGCGCGCACGGAACCGGCGCTGGCCCTGCACCGGTGGCGACTGGCCGGGGAGCTGACCGAACTCGGCCCGGCGGAGCTGGCCTTCACCGACGACGAGGTCGCCGACCTGCTGGTGGCGCACGCCGTGCCGCTGCCCGCGGCGGCGGTGCCGCGGCTGCGCGGGCGTACCGGTGGCTGG
>NZ_JBSGJR010000820.1:0-2232 GCF_053605645.1 Micromonospora sp. NPDC003776 | reverse complement strand
GGCCGAACAGGTCACCGGCGACCATCGACGACACCCGACGCTCGGCGGCCCGCTGCACCCCGACCCGGGCCAGCCGGCGCAGCGGGGGCACCAGCAACAGCAGCCCCAGCGCACCACTGACCAGGCCCGGCAGGGCCAGCAGCAGCGCCCCCAGCAGGCCGACCAGCCCGTCGGTGACCTGCCGGCCCGGCGGCTGCCGAGACTCCACGGCGGCGCGGAAGCCCCGCCACGCCCGCATGCCCTCCCGGCGCAGCAGCACCAACCCGAGCAGGGACGCGGCGAACATCAGCAGCAGCGCGGAACCGAAGCCGATGCCCCGGCCCACCAGGACGAACACGGCCAGCTCCAGCAGCGCCAGCAGCAGCAGGGCCGGCGGTACGAACCTCAGTCCTCGGCGCATCTCACCTCTTCAGCCAGGGCGTCATCACGCCCTTCCAGCATGACACGCCGACGCTCACGGCCACCGGGCCAACGCGTCGGGGCGCCGCGCCGCGGCCCGCCGGTCCCGCACCCCCCAGGTGGTGATCCGCCACAGCGCCTCGGCCACGATCAGCGGGCTCATCTTGCTGTCGCCGTGCTCCCGCTCCACGAAGGTGATCGGCACCTCCACCATCCGCACCCCGGCCCGGTGCGCCAGCCGGGACAGCTCCACCTGGAACGCGTAGCCCTGGGAACGCACCGCGTCCAGGCCCATGGCCTCCAGCGCCCGGGACCGGTACACCCGGTAGCCGCCGGTCGCGTCGGAGACCGGCATCCCGAGGGCGAGCCGCGTGTACAGGTTCGCGCCGCGCGACAGCAGCAGCCGGTGCCACGGCCAGTTCACCACCCGCGCGCCGCGGGTCCACCGGGAGCCGATCACCACGTCCGCGTCGCGGGCCGCGTCCAGCAGCGCCGGCAGGTCCTCCGGGGCGTGCGAGCCGTCGGCGTCCATCTCCACCACCGCGTCGTAGCCGCGCTGCCGGGCCCAGGCGAAACCGGCCAGGTAGGCCGCGCCGAGGCCTTCCTTGCCCTGCCGGTGCAGCACGTGCACGTGCGGGTCGTCGACGGCCAGCCGGTCGGCGATCTCCCCGGTGCCGTCGGGGCTGTTGTCGTCGGCGACCAGGATGTCCACCCCCGGCGCCGCCGCACGGACCCGCGCGACGATCCGGCTGACGTTGTCGGCCTCGTTGTAGGTGGGCACGACCACGAGCACCCGCCCCACCCCAGGGTGGCCGACCGTCTTCCTGTCGGCTGCCAGGACCACCGTCGTACCGCCTCCCCGCCGGCCTGCCGGCACCGTCGCCTACTCCGGGTCGGCCTCCCGGCGGCGGCGCAGCACGGCCGCGCCGGCCAGGGCCGCGACGGCCAGCGCCGCGAGCGCCACCTCCGGCCACACCCCGGCCCGGGTGGCCGGCGTACGCCCGTCACCGCGCCGCATCTGCCGCACCACCACGGCCGCCGTGTTGAACCCGGTGGCCCCGTCTACCCGCCCGTCGGGGGTAACGAACCCGGACACTCCGACCGTGGAGGCCATCAGGGCGTTGCGGCCGTGCTCGACGGCACGCAGCCGCACCATGGCCAGCTGCTGGCGGGCCTCGGCGACGTCGAAGGTGGCGTTGTTGGTCTGCACCACCAGCAGCTGCCCGCCGCCGGTGACGGTGTCCCGGACCAGGCCGTCGTAGGCGACCTCGAAGCAGATCACGTCGCCGAGGGTGACGTCGCCGGTCGCCAGCACGCCGGCGCGGGTGCCCGGCACGAAGTCGGAGCGGACCCGGTCGACCTCCGCGCTGACCATCCGGGCGATCTTGCGCAGCGGGATGTACTCGGCGAACGGCACCGGGTGCCGCTTGGTGTAGAGCTGGTCGAGGTCGGGGCCGCTGCCCGGGCGCCACAGCAGGCCGGCGTTGCGGACCTGCCCCTCGCCGGGGCCGAGCAGCACCGCGCCGACCAGGATCGGCGCGCCGATCACGTCGGCGGCCTGGGAGATCCGGTAGCCGGCGTCGGGGTTGCGCAGCGGGTCGATGTCGCTGGAGTTCTCCGGCCACACCACCAGGTCGGGGTGGCGCTGGGTGCCGGCGGTCACCTGTTGGGCGAGCTTCAGGGTCTCCTCGACGTGGTTGTTGAGCACGGCCTCCCGCTGGGCGTTGAAGTCCAACCCGAGGCGGGGCACGTTGCCCTGCACGATGGCGACGGTGATGGTCTCCCCGCCGCCGCGTACGCCGGTGGGGACGCCGCCGGCGGCGGCCAGCAGCA